>NZ_DAHVSH010000145.1:0-9434 GCF_027324685.1 Haloactinopolyspora sp. | reverse complement strand
CCGATGAGGTGGGCCCCGAGCAGCTCGTTGTGCTCGGCGTCAGCGACGATCTTGACGAAGCCGGTGGCGTCCCCGAGGCCGTGCGCCTTGCCGTTGGCCATGAACGGGAACTTGGACACCTTGACCTGGTGCCCGAGTTTCTCGGCTTCCTCCTGGGTGTAGCCGAACGCGGCGATCTGCGGCTGGCAGTAGGTCGCCCGCGGGATCATCGCGTAGTTGATCGGCATGGTGTCGGCGCCGGCGATGGTCTCGGCCGCCACCACGGCCTGGGCCTCGGCGGTGTGGGCGAGCATCAGCCGCCCGGTGACGTCGCCGATCGCCGAGATGCTCGGCACGTCGGTGCGCATGAACTCGTCGATCTCGATGGCGCCGCGGTCGTTCACCGTGACACCGGTCTTCTCCAGCCCGTAGCCCTCGACACGCGGGGCGAAACCGATGGCCTGCAGGACCTTGTCGGTCTCGATGACCTCCTGCTTGTCCCCCGACGTGACCGTGACCTTGACCTTGTCGCCGGAGTCGTCGATGGATTCCACCCGGGTGGAGGTGCGCACGTCGACGCCGAGCTTCTTGTACTGCCGGGCCAGTTCCTTGGACACCTCGGGGTCTTCGAGCGGAACCATCCGGTCGAGGAACTCCACGATCGTGACCTGCACGCCGTAGTTGGCCAGGACATAGCCGAACTCGACGCCGATGGCGCCGGCGCCGGCGATGACGACGCTCCCAGGCAACTCGCTTTCGAGGATCTGCTCCTCGTACGTCACGACTCGTTCACTGAGCTGGGTGCCGGGCAGCAGTTTGGTGGTGGCGCCGGTGGCGACGATGCAGTGATCGAACGTCACCGTCTCGTTCCCGCCGTCGCTGAGCTGGACGTCCAGCGTCGTGGCGTCGGTGAAGGTGCCCCAGCCTTGGAACTCGGTGATGCCGTTCTTCTTCATCAGGTAGTGCACGCCTTTGACCCGCCCGTCGGCGACGGTCCGGCTGCGCTCGTACGCCTTGGAGTAGTCGGCGGTGACTTCGCCGTCGATGGTGATGCCGAACGTCTTCTGCGCCTCGTGCTGGATGATGTGAGCCAGCTCAGCGTTGCGCAGCAGCGCCTTGCTCGGGATGCAGCCCACGTTCAGGCAGACCCCGCCCCAGTACTTGGACTCCACGATCGCTACGGACTTGCCCAGTTGCGCCGCACGAACAGCTGCGGTGTATCCGCCCGGGCCGGCTCCCAGAACCACGACGTCGAAATGCGCACTCATGGGCTTTAGCCTAGATGCCGCGCCCGTCGATATCCGCCGCCTCCCCCGGACAGGGCGCCTCATTCACCCCCAATGCTGGTGGCACTCCCCTGCCCGAGGGATCCCGAGCGCTCGGCTCACACGCGATGGTCAAGGGGACAGACCGAGACACGAAAGGACCGGACATGTCCCCCATCACTGTGCAACCCCCCGCTCAACGACGGATCAGGCGTGTTGCCGCCGCGGCCCTGATCGCCGCGTGCACCGGCATCGCCACGGGCGTCGCGCAAGCCGCCGACACCGCCCAGTCCCCGAACACCGCGAAGCGTGTGTCAGGAACCACCAGCGTTCACGGCTCGGGCGGCGGTGAGCTGCAGTTCTCCGGATTCGAGGGCGACCAGGTGAATTTCGACATCCGCGGACACACCACCGAGGCCGACAGCCCGGTGTCGGTGAAGGGCACCTTCGCCGTCACCCACGAACGTCCCGACGGCACCCTGTTCGCTGAGATGAGCGGCTCCCTGGACTGCATGTGGGTGGCGGGGGACGTCGCCGTGGCCACCGGAGTCATCGAGGAGTACGACATGCCGGGACTGCCCGAGCTCGAACCGGCCGGGCGACGAGTCGGGTTCACGATCGACGACGGCGGACGCCACGACCGGATCGGCTGGAGCTGGGCGGTCACCGGGTTCGAAGGAGACGTCTCACCCTGCATGAGCACGGCGCCGTTCTTCGAGGTGGAACGCGGCTGGTTCGCCGTCCACGACTGACCCTGCGCGCGGCGCGCCCCGGCCGCGGTCAGAACAACCGGGTGGTGGGGTCGTCGATGCCGCGCAGGGCGTCGTAGTCGACGGTCACGCAGGTGATTCCGCGATCGGTGGCGAGCGTACGTGCCTGCGGCTTGATCTCCTGCGCGGCGAACACCCCACGGACCGGGCTGAGATGCGGGTCCCGGTTGAGCAGTTCGAGGTAGCGCGTGAGTTGCTCGACGCCGTCGATCTCACCTCGGCGTTTGATCTCGACGGCCACGGCCGACCCGCCGTCGTCCCGGCACAGCAGGTCGACCGGGCCGATCGGCGTGGGGTACTCGCGTCGGATCAACCGCCAACCGGCCCCGAACGTCTCGACGTTGGCCGCCAGCAGTTCCTGCAGATGTGCCTCGACGCCGTCTTTCACCAGGCCGGGGTCGACACCCAGGTCGTGCTCGGTGTCGTGGTGCACCTCGTAGATGCGGATGACGAGTTGGTCATCGGTCTTGGTGCTGCGCACCGTCCATACGGCGACCGCCCGGTCGGAATCGTCGTCGGGTTCGGACACCGTCAGCGAGCACGGCGGGCTCATCCAGTTCAGCGGCTTGTACGAGCCACCGTCGGAGTGCACGAGCACACTGCCGTCGGCCTTCACCATGATCAGCCGGACGGCTTCGGCCAGGTGCGCGGACAGCCGTCCGGCGTAGTCGACTTGGCAGCGAGCGATGACGATTCTCACGCGCGCCGACGTTACCTGGCGAAGGCACGGCGTAGCGTGTACCCCTGCCAACCGAGCACATAGCCGACCATGCCCACGGCCATGCCGTTGGCGACTCCGACCAGCACGGAGCGCACCACGTACTCGTACTGGCCGGTCGCGTCCAGGCCAGGCAGTCCGTTCGTCAGCAGTTCGATCACGGCGCCGGACGACACGAGCAGCACCAGCGCCGCGATCACACTGCGCCGGGTACGACGGGACAGGCAGTCGCCGGCGGCCTGCGGCGCGGGATCGGTGCGGTGCCACCATCTCCACACCCACCACGCCAGGCACAGCGCCCCGGCCACGGTACTGAGGTATTGCAGAAGGCGGCTCGCGCCGCCGTCGTTGGTCACGCCATCCCACAGCACGTGTGTCGTCGCGCCGAGCACGGCAGACACGAAGACCCATCCCAGCATCCGCGGGCTGGCCAGAAACCTGATTCGGTCCGTCGGCGCGAACCGACCGGACAACGACGGCGGAGCGAGGGCCAGCAAGGGCCGCCGAAGCACGCCGTACCACGTCAGCAGCATCACCAGCGCGAGGAGCGGATCGATCCACAGCACCGCATGCAGGGAATGCGTGAGTGTGAGAGTGAAGTTCCCCGAGACGCTCACCGCAGCCCGGTAAAGCAGATCGAAGTAGAGCAGATCGGGAGCAAGTGCGCCGGCCACCAGCGCGGAAGCCACCAACGGCGTGCGTGCCAACGGCAACACTGCCGCTGGGTGAACGAGAGTGAACGGCACGTGGCGACAGTACGTGAGGCCGGCGAGCGCGGCGCTGTAACGCCACGATCCGTGGTCGAGGCCCATACTGGTCACATGAGCACGACGGCGGTCGGCGGAAAACCGTCGGACGTAGTGCTTGGCGTAATGGCGACCGGCAGAGATGCCGCGGTCCAGGTGGCCGAGTACGGCACCGCCCTGGCCGGAATGGCAGCGCGGCTGGCGTGGCATGGTTCGGCGCCCGTTCGCGCGATGGTGCCGCACCGCTATCGCGCCGCTGCCCGCAACATCGCCGAAGCGATCGAAACGGAGCTGCGCTCGCGAGTCGTGGAGCTGGCTCAGCGCGGCGAAATGGAACGACGCCGGCAGCACCGGTATGCATCGGAGCTGCTGGACCGGCTGGTTCCGCTGATCGTCGACGCGGTCGCCGTGCGGATCGACGTCGCGGCGGTCGCCGACCGGCTCGACCTGGCGGCGATCACCGACGAAATTCTCGACGAGATCGACCTTCCTGAGATCATTCGCACGTCGTCGGGCTCGTTGGCGAGCAACGTGGTCGTCGGTGTGCGCCGTCGTGGGATGGAAGCTGACGACGTCGTGGCCAGCGTCGCGGACCGCCTCCTGCGCCGGACCCGCCGATGACCACGCGGCGTGAGGTGGGCCCCACTCTGCACCTGTCCGGTGTCCCCAAGGGCGCTCGGCCGCTCCAGGGGCGCACGGCGGGATTCGCGACCCGGGCGATGGCCGGTGTGGTCGACGTGATCAGTGTGCTCGCCTTCATCGCCGTCGGCCTGCTGCTGGTGAATGGCTTCGTGCTGGCCGTCGACCCAGTGAGGTTCGAGCCGGTCCTGGTGCCGTTCGCGGTGACGTTGGTGGGCGCGCTCGTGATCTCGGTGGCGTACTTGACGATTGCGTGGGCGTCGATGGGCCGGACGTTCGGCTCGGCCGTGCTGGGGATTCGTGTCGTGACCGCGGGCACCCATGCTCGGCTGCCGGTCCCTCGTGCCCTGGTGCGCGCGGCGTTCGCCACCGTGTTCCCCATCGGCCTGGCGTGGGTGATCGTCAGTCCGAAGCGGCGTTCGCTCCATGACCGGCTCGTCGGCAGCGCCGTGCTCTATCAGTGGTGACCGCTCAGCGAAAGTCGCGGCTGCGCGTACCGCCGGTGACTTTGAGCGGGGCCAACCGGGTGGCGAGGAGGTTGATCGCGCCACCGCCGCGCTCGAGACGTCCGTCGATCAGCAACGCCGAGGACTCCAGGGCGATCCGGCGCTGACGCTCCCAGACCCCGGGCGGGCAGATGACGTTGACCATGCCAGTCTCGTCCTCGATGTTCATGAAGACGACACCGCCGGCTGTCGGGGGCCGCTGACGATGCGTGACCAGGCCGCCGACGATCACCGTGCGTCCGTCCTGGATGCTGCGTAACTGTGCCGCCGGTACGGCACCCCATTCGGCCAACCGGTCACGGACGTGCTGCACCGGATGGCTGTCGGGAGACACACCAGTGGCCCACAGGTCGGCGAACGTCTGCTCGACCGCGGTCATCGCCGGCAGCGCCGGCGCCGCGGCCCCCGGAGTGGTGCCCGGAAGCTGGTCGGCCCGGTCGTGGGCCAGCGCCCCGACCGCCCACAACGCTTCGCGACGGTCGAGGCCGAAGCACCCGAACGCGCCCGCCGTCGCCAGCGCTTCGAGTGCCGGAAGCGACACGTCGACCCGGCGGACGAGGTCGGCGATGCCGGTGTAGGGACGGGAGTCGGCGATGGCTTGCGCGACGTCTTCGCCCAGTCCGCGCACCGACGACAGGCCGAGGCGGATAGCCGGCTGCGGTTCCTCCGGCGCGTGCGGGTGGTTCGACGTCACCGGGACGCACTCTTCCAGAACGGCCTTGGCGGCGCTGGCGTTGACGTCGACGCCTCTGATGCACACCCCGTGGCGTCGCGCGTCCTCGACCAGGGTCTGCGGCGAGTAGAAACCCATGGGCTGGTTGTTGAGCAAGGCCGTGGTGAAGATCGCCGGGTGGTATCTCTTCAACCAGGCGCTGGCGTACACCAGGTAGGCGAAGCTGTAGGCGTGCGACTCGGGGAATCCGTAGCTGGCGAAGCCGAACAGCTTGCCGTAGATGTCTTCGGCGACATCGGACGGAATGCCTTTGGCCGCCATGCCCCCGAGGAGGCGATCGCGCAGCCGCTCGATGCGCTCCGGGGAACGTTTGGAGCTCATGGCCTGGCGCAACTCGTCGGATTCCTGGGCGCTGAAGTCGGCGCAGTCGATGGCCAGCTGCATCATCTGTTCTTGGAACAACGGCACACCCGCGGTGCGCTCGAGCGCGGGCTTCATCAACTCGTGGGGGTAGGTGACGGCCTCCTGCTCGTTCTTGCGCCGGATGTACGGGTGGACCGAGCCACCCTGGATCGGGCCGGGGCGGATCAGGGCGACCTCGACCACCAGCTCGTAGAACCGTCGCGGGCGCAACCGTGGCAGCGTGGCCATCTGCGCACGCGACTCGACTTGGAAGACACCGACGGTGTCGGCGTCACACAGCATGTCGTAGACCTTGGAATCTTCATCGGGAACATCGCGCAACGTGTACGTGACCCCGCGCAGGTCGGTCAGGAGTTGGAAGGACTCCCGCAACGCCGACAACATGCCCAACCCGAGCAGGTCGAACTTCACCAGGCCCGCTGCGGCACAGTCGTCCTTGTCCCATTGCAGAACACTGCGCCCGGGCATGGTCGCCCACTCGGCCGGGCAGACCTCCCCGACCGGGCGGTCGCACAGAACCATGCCCCCGGAGTGGATCGACAAGTGCCGCGGCAGCCGGAGCAGCCGGTACACGAACTGGGCGACATGCTCGGGGATGCCGACGTCGTCAGGGATCGGTTCGTGATGACCGATGTGCCGCGTCCAGGCGTCGACCTGGCCGGGGCTGTAGCCGAGGGCCCGGGCGACGTCGCGCATGGCCATCCGTGGTCGATAGGTGTTGACGTTGGCCACCTGCGCGGCACGGTCGCGTCCGTACCGTTCGTAGACGTGCTGGATGACTTCTTCGCGGCGAGCGTTCTCGATGTCGATGTCGATGTCCGGCGGGCCCACCCGGGAGTCGGTGAGGAACCGTTCGAAGAGCAGATTGTGCTTGATCGGGTCGACGGCGGTGATACCCAGCGCGTAGCAGACCGCCGAGTTCGCCGCTGAGCCGCGTCCCTGACAGAGGATGCCCTCCCGCTCGCAGAACTGGGTGATTTCGTAAACGATCAGGAAGTACCCGGGGAAGTTGAGCCGTTCGATGACGTCTAGCTCGTGTTCGAGCTGGTCGTAGATCCGCTTCGTCTTCGGCCCACGCTCGCCGTAGTGCTTGAGCGCTCCTTTCTCGACTTCCTGGCGCAGGAACTCGGCGTCGGTGTAACCCTCCGGGACGTCGCAATCCGGCAGGTTCGGCGCGATGAGATCGAGATCGAAGCAGCACGACTCCCCCAGCGCGACCGTCGCCTCCCTGACCCCGGGATACCTGGCCAGCCGCTCCTGCATCTCCTCCCCGCTGCGGATGTGCGACGTGCCGTTGGCCGGTAGCCAGCCCGCGAGCTCGTCGAGACTGCTGGTGGCTCTGGCAGCCGCCAACACCTGGGCGAGGTCGGCATCGGCGGGGCGGGCGTAATGGACGTTGTTGGACGCCACGACCTCGACGCCGACGTCGTGCGCGAGCTCGAACAAGGTGTCGTTGCGGGCGTCGTCGAGAGGCTGGTCGTGGTCGATCAGTTCGACGAAGACGTTCTCACGACCGAACATGGCGATCATCCGCCGTAGCTCTGCTTCGGCAGCTCTCGGTCCCTCGGAAGCAAGAGCGGCAGGAACGAGACCTTTGCGGCAGCCGGTGAGAATCGCCCAGTGGCCGTCGTGCGCCTCGGCCAGCTCAGCGAGGTCGTAGACCGGGCGACCCTTGTCACCGCGCATCTGCGCAGCGGTGATGGCACCGGCCAGCCGCCGGTATCCCTCGGGGTCACGAGCCAGGACGAGCAGATGATGGCCTTCCGGATCAGGTACGCCGCTCCGCCTCGTCGGGAGGTTCAAGCTCAGCTCAGCCCCGAAGGCCGTCCGGATCCCCGCCTCCCGAGCGGCCTCGGCGAAGCGCACCACGCCGTACATGCCGTCGTGATCAGTGATGGCCAGCACGCCCACGCCCTGCGCCACGGCTTCGGCCACCAAGTCCTCGGGTTCGGAGGCGCCGTCGAGGAAGCTGTAGGCGGAATGGCAGTGCAGTTCGGCCCATGCGACGCGGGGTGGGCTGAACGGTCGCGGTCCAGTGTCAGGTCGCGGCCCGGTGCCGGTGGGGGATGCCGGGATTCGGGGCAGCTTCTCACCGTCGCTGCGCCAGCCGCTTCCCCAGGACAGTGCTCGTTCGAATTCGCTCCAGGGGATGTCGGGGTTGTGCCAGCCCATCGCGTGTTTCCTTGTCCCGCGAGTTCAGAAGGGTGTGAATCGGCCCAGGTTCTCTGCCGCTACTTTGTGGGTGCAGGCTCTCGGGTGAGGGCCTCGTTGTGCAGCGTTTCGAACTCTATCGGGGTGAGCATCCCGAGGGAGCCGTGGAGGCGGCGGTTGTTGTACCAGTCGACCCAGCCGGCGGTCGCGAACTCGACGTCCGCGAGGGTCCGGTAGGGGCCGGCGTGGAAGACGGTGGTGCGGATGCACTCGGTCTTGTAGAGCCCGTTGATCGTCTCCATCAGCGCGTTGTCCAAGGCGTCGCCGACGGTCCCGATCGACGGGGCGATGCCCTCGAGGGCGAGATGCTCGGTCAGTCGAATGGCGGTGTACTGAGTCCCAGCGTCGCTGTGATGGATCAAGTTCCCTGGTGAGACCGGGTTTCCTTCCCTCTCGCGGTTCCACAGCGCGATGCGCAGCGGGGTCATGACCAGGTCGACCTGCTTCGAGGTGGAGGCGTGCCAGCCGACGATCCGCTGGGCGAACACATCCACGACGAACGCGACGTAGACGAACCCCGCCCAGGTGCGGACGTAGGTGAAGTCGGTGACCCAGACCCGGTTCGGAGCAGGGGCGGTGAAATCGCGATTCAGCAGGTCACCGGCCCGTTTCCCGTCCGGGCCGGGGATCGTGGTGCGGACCTTCTTCACTCGCCGGATGCCCTCAAGACCGAGGGTCCGCATCGCCCGGTCCACCGCCCCGCGGGAGGTGCCGGCCAGGCCTTCCTGGCGGCGGAGCAGCGCGACCCACTTCCTACGTCCGTAGAGTCCCTCGGGCGTCATCTGGACCTGCCCGGTGGCGGGGTTGATGGTCCAGGCGAGGTCGCGGATCTTGTCCTCGACCAGGGCGTCTGTGACGGTGCGGGCCGCGATGCTGGCCGGATTCTTCCAGGCCCGGTAGGTGCGTGCAGCGATCGTCAGGCCCTGCTGACGCAGGACGCGGAGGATCGGCTCGACTGCATAGCCCTCGGCTCTCATCTCGTCGATGAACGCGCAGATCAGCGGTTGCGGGGGTCGAGCTCCCCCGCAAAGAAAATCGAGGCGCGGCGCAGGATCTCATTGTCCTCCCGCAGCCGCTTGTTCTCGGCCTTCAGGCGCTTGACCTCGGCAGACTCCTCGGTCGTGATGCCGGGGCGGGTCCCGTCGTCGACCTCGGCCTGCGCGAGCCAGCGCCGCACGGACTCGCGCGAGACACCTTCCTGGCGAGCCACCGCGGTGACTGCGGCGGTCAAGGTGGGGTACTCCTGGAGGTGCTCCCTGACGAGCCGCACGCACCTCGCGCGCAGCTGGGGATCGATCTTCTTCGGCATGCTGTCCATCCTTCCGGACTCAAACAGCAGCGGCATCAAACCTGGGCCGATTCATTCCGCCGCTAGAAGCGGCGGAACCGGGTCACTGCAATTGATGGACTACCCATGGCCCCCACCCTATCGCACCAGGGCTGTTCAACAGCTGATCAAGGGCCTGGCCTGGGGCCCTCCTACCTCCAGAGCGGTCTGGGCGGC
>NZ_DAHVSH010000195.1:0-4067 GCF_027324685.1 Haloactinopolyspora sp. | reverse complement strand
GTGGCCGAGGTGCCCGAACGGTCCCTCGCGCGGGTGCGCGGAACGTTGCGCTCGGTGACGCTTCAGCCGCGGGTGGACACACCGGCGCTCGAAGCGGATTTGTTCGACGGTTCGGACTCGGTGACACTGATATGGCTGGGCCGTCGGCGCATTGCCGGCATCGATTGTGGTCGCCGGATGGTCGCGGTCGGCCGGGTGGCCATACTCGACGGGCGCCGGGTCATGTTCAATCCGCGGTACGAGCTCCTGCCCGCAGGGGCGGAGTGAACCCCACATCACCACGTCAGAAGGCGAGCGAGGCCGGACACGATGAGTCAGACCGAACCCGGCGAAGAGCGGGCCGGGCGCCGTAGCTGGGTCGAGTCGATCACGTCCGACGACACGTTCCGGCCGCAGAACGCCATCGGCCCGGCGGCGTTGCTCGATGCAGGGCTGCCGCTCGCCCTGTTCACCGTCGTCTACGCGGCCGCGGGCAACGATCTCACGCTGTCGCTGTGGGTGGCGCTGGGCGTGGGTGCCTTGCTGGCGGTGGTACGGCTGTTCCGGCGCGAGCCGTTACAGAACGTCGTCGCGGGGTTCATCGGCCTGGGCATCGCCGCGTTTCTGGCTCACCGCACCGGCCGGGCCGAGGACGTGTTCCTGCCGGGCCTGCTCATCAACGTCGGCTACGGCTTGGCCTATCTGGTATCGATCGCGGTGCGCTGGCCGCTGCTGGGTGTGTTCGTGGGGCTGGTCACCGGGCAGGGCATGGACTGGCGGCGCGACCCGGACCTGCTACGCGCCTACACCAAGGCCAGCCTGATCTGGGTGGCGATGTTCGCAGCGCGGCTGGCGGTGCAGGCTCCGCTGTACTTCGCCGGTGAGGATCAGCTCGGCTGGCTCGCCGGTGCCCGGCTGGTGATGAGCTGGCCGTTGTTCCTGCTGGTCGCCTACCTCTCGTGGTTGATCATCCGGCCGGCCTACCGGGCGCATGCCGCAGCCCGGGCCGGCGCGGTGGAGAGCTGACGGCGCCGAGCGGCCTTCACATCGGCTGTTCGTGCGGCGCGAGCAGCTGCTCCAGCTGTCTCTCGCGCTCCGGAGCCGCGACGAACAGCAGCTCGTCGCCGGCTTCCAGCGGAAGATCGGGCAGCGGGCTGTACACGTGCTTGCCGCGGATGATCGACACCAGCGACGTGTCGGCCGGCCAGGCGACGTCGGCGATCGCCGTACCGACCATCGGAGAGTCGGCAGGCAGGGTGAGTTCGACCAGGTTCGCCTCGCCCTGACGGAAGCTGAACAGCCGCACCAGATCACCGACGCTGACAGCCTCTTCGACCAAGGCACTCATGATCCGCGGGGTGGACACCGAGACGTCGACGCCCCAGCTCTCGGTGAACAACCATTCGTTGCCCGGGTGGTTGACCCGCGCGACCACCCTGGGTACCCCGAACTCGGTCTTGGCGAGCAACGAGACCACGAGATTGGCCTTGTCGTCACCGGTCGCGGCGATGACCACCTGGCACCGATCCAGGGCCGCCTCCTCGAGCATCGACAGCTCGCAGGCGTCGGCCAGCAGCCATTCCGCCTCGGGGACGCTCGCGGCCTTGATGGCGCCGGGATTCTTGTCGACGAGCAGAACATCGTGACCGTTGGCCAGCAACTCGGCGGCGATGGAACGCCCGACGTTGCCGGCTCCGGCGATGGCGACGCGCATCAGTGCTCGACCTCCGGGGTCGCGGCGAGAACACGTTCGACCGTCTCGACCTCGTCGGCGCGCATCAGCAGATGCACGAGGTCACCGTCTTGCACGACCGTGTCGGCGCCGGGCAGCACGCCGTCGCCGTAGCGGGTGAGAAACGCCACCCGCGCCCCCGTGACCGCTTCGAGCTTCGGCAGGGGCACACCGATCCAGCCGGCCCCGACGTGGACCTCGGCGAGTTTCACACTCCCCGACGGGTCGACCCACTCGGAGTGGGCTCCTTCGGGGACGATGCGGCGCAGCATCTGATCGGCGGTCCAGCGCACCGTGGCCACGGTGGGGATGCCCAGGCGTTCGTAGACCTCGGCCCGACCGGAGTCGTAGATGCGCGCGACGACGTTGTGGACGCCAAAGGTCTCGCGTGCCACCCGCGCGGCGATGATGTTGGAGTTGTCGCCGCTGCTGACGGCGGCGAAGGCGCCGGCACGTTCGATACCGGCCTCGCGTAGCACCTCGCGGTCGAAACCCACGCCGGCGACGGTGAAACCCTCGAAGCCCGGCTGCAGGCGGCGGAACGCTTCTGGGTTCTGGTCGACCACGGCCACGGTGTGGTCGCGTGCCTCGAGGCTGTGCGCGAGGGTCGAGCCGACCCGGCCGCAGCCCATGATGACGACGTGCACCTGCGTCCTCTTTCGTTCACCGGCAGCAAAGCGTTCCTGCAGGGCCTACGATTGCAGATCGTGCCGAAGCTGGGCGACATCTCCAAGCGTGTGCTCGTCGGTCGGAAGCTCGCCTCCGACCGGCTGGGCCAGACGCTGCTGCCCAAACGGCTCGCCCTGCCGGTCTTCGCCAGCGACCCGTTGTCGTCGGTGACGTATGCGACCCAAGAGATCCTGGTCATCCTCGCTCTGGGCGGGCTGACCTACCTCGTCTACGCCCCGTGGGTGGCAGCAGCGGTCATCCTGCTGCTGTTGACCGTGGTCGCATCGTATCGCCAGCTGGTTCGTGCCTACCCGTCAGGAGGCGGCGACTTCGAGGTCGCGAATCAGAATCTCGGCCCCACGGCCGGGCTCGTGGTGGCCAGCGCCTTGCTGATCGATTACGTGCTGACCGTGGCGGTGTCGATCTCGGCGGGTGTGGACAACTTGATCTCGGCCGTGCCGGAGCTTCAGGGCCAGCGGATACCGATCGCGCTCGGCCTGGTCGTCTTGCTGGCCACGATCAACCTGCGGGGCACGAAAGAGAGCGGTAAGGCCTTCGCGATTCCGGTCTACTTGTTCGTGGTCGCCATCGGCACGCTGATCGTGTGGGGACTGATGCAGACGGCGTTCGACGAGGCGCCGGTCGCCGAGTCCGCCCAGTACGACGTCACCGCGGAGATGACCGATCTGGGTGGAGTCGCCGTCGCTCTGTTGGTCTTGCGCGCGTTCGCCTCCGGCTGCACCGCGCTGACTGGCGTGGAGGCGATCGCCAACGGGGTTCCGGCCTTCCGCAAGCCCAAGGCCAAGAACGCCGCGACGACGCTGGCGATCATGGGGACGTTGTCCGTCGCCATGTTCGGGGGCATCACTGCCCTGGCGGTGATAGCCGACGTGCACTACGTGGAGGACCCGTGCTCGCTGCAGGGGTTCGACTGCGAACAGAACCCGCAGCGCACCGTGATCTCGCAGCTCGGCGACGCGGTGTTCGGCGACGGCACCGTGGCGTTCTACGCGGTGCAGGGCGCGGCGGCGCTGATCCTGATCCTGGCCGCCAACACCGCGTTCAACGGCTTCCCGCTGCTCGGGGCGGCGCTGGCGCAACACCGGTACGCTCCGCGCCAGCTGCACACGCGGGGAGACCGGCTCGCCTTCAGCAACGGCATCATCGTGCTGGCGGTGCTCGCCGGTGCGTTGGTCTTCGTGTTCGACGCCTCGGTGACGCGGCTGATCCAGCTATACATCGTGGGCGTGTTCACCGCGTTCACGCTCGGACAGGCCGGCATGGTGCGGCATTGGAACCGCGTGCTCGCCGGCGCCAGGCCCAGCACGGCCCCACGCCGTACGGTCCTGCGCTCCAGAGCCATCAACGCCGTCGGCGCGACGATGACCGGTCTGGTGCTGATCGTGGTCACCATCACGAAGTTCACGCACGGCGCGTGGCTGGTGCTGGCGACGATGCCGGTGTTGTTCATGCTCATGCGCGGCATCCGCCGCCACTACGACAAGGTGAGCGCGGAATTGACCGTGCACGACTGGCCGGCGGAATCGCTGCTGCCGTCCCGGGTGCATGCGGTGGTACTGGTGTCCCGGTTGCACAAGCCGACCGTGCGCGCCATCGCGTATGCGCGAGCGGCCCGCCCCGACATCCTCGAGGCGGTCACCGTCAACGTGGACGCGAACGAGACCGC
>NZ_DAHVSH010000021.1:0-12083 GCF_027324685.1 Haloactinopolyspora sp. | reverse complement strand
GCAGGTCAGAGCGTGGCTTGACACCTACGGATCGGTGCAGCACAGTCGCAGAAGTCCACCAGCGGACGAACCGCTCGGGTCAGTGGCCTGGGTGGGTGGTGCGACCGGGGTCGAGGGGCGACTTTCCACCGGGAAGTCGGGCATCCTTCGAGAGCCAGGCCCACGCTCGCACGCCTCGCCTGTGCGCTGTCCGCTGCGGCACGGGGTGAGACGAGGTCGGGCCCGGCCCGCCCAGTAGACAACGGTCCGCGAGCCGCATCCAGCGGCGCCCGCGGCCCGGTCCGAAGGGTGGGGCCGGGCTGCGTCCTTGTTCGGGACATCACGGGCACTCAGGCGGCCGGTCGGACGTTGTACGGTCGTCTCAACGGCAACACACTCGAACGACGGCGGTGTGGCCGTTCATCGGCCGAAGGCAGCGGATCGGACGGAGTTCCACACGTGAGTCATCTCGCGCGCGGCGCAGGGGCGGTGCTTCTCGGCGTTGCGCTGATCGGCGCATTCCCGCCGTTCGACCTGTGGTTCCTGGCCATCCTCGTCCCCGCCGCGGTGGCG
Source organism: Haloactinopolyspora sp. (assembly GCF_027324685.1). Classification (NCBI taxonomy): domain Bacteria; kingdom Bacillati; phylum Actinomycetota; class Actinomycetes; order Jiangellales; family Jiangellaceae; genus Haloactinopolyspora; species Haloactinopolyspora sp. The sequence continues at coordinate 11,531 of NZ_DAHVSH010000021.1, read as the reverse complement.
CTACTGGTCCGAGACCAGCCGCTGAAGCGATCGGCCTGGCTGGGCCTGCTGTTCGGCCTCGGCTTCTTCGTACCGATGCTGCACTGGACCGGCATGGAGACCGGCCCGGTGCCGTGGTTGCTGCTCGGTGTCTTCGAGGCGCTGTTCTTCATCCCGCTGACCATGGGCCTGACGCTCGTGCAGCGCGTGCCCGGATGGCCGGTGTGGACCGCGGCGATCTGGGTCGCCGACGAAGCGATCCGGGGCCGCATCCCCTACGGCGGCTTCACCTGGGGCAAGCTCGCCTTCTCGCAGGCCGACAGCCCGATGCTCGGAGTGGCCTCCCTCGGCGGCTCACCAGGGTTGTCCTTCCTCGTCGCCCTCAGCGGGGGGTTGGTGGCCTGGGCGGTGGTGACCCGCCGGTGGTGGTTGCGCGGGGTGGCCGTGGCCGGAGCGGCGACCCTGGTGGTCGCCCCCTTGCTGGTGCAGCCGCTGCAAGGCAGCGGCGAGTCGATCACCGTCGCTGTGATCCAGGGCAACGTTCCGAGTCCAGGTCTGGACTACAACAACGAGGCGCGAGTGATCACGAACAACCACGTCGAGGCGACCAAGGAGCTCGCCGCCGCCGTCGAAGCCGGCCAGACGCCCCGCCCGGACATGGTGCTGTGGCCGGAGAACTCCTCCGACATCAGCCCCTTCCACGATCCCGCCACCTACGACTCCATCGACAGCGCCGTCAAAGCCATCGACGTCCCGGTGCTGATCAGCGCGATCATCCCCACCGAAGATCAACAGAACGTCAAGAACACCTCGATCCTGTGGGACCCCGACACCGGACCGGGGGAGTCCTACGTCAAGCGCCATCCGATGCCGTTCGGCGAGTACATCCCGTTCCGCAGCATCGCCAGTCGCATCACCGACGCCGTCGAGAGCCAACCGCGCGACCACCTGCCGGGTGACAAGATCGGCATCTTCGAGGTCGCAGGCGCCACGGTCGGCGACGTCATCTGTTTCGAGGTCGCCTTCGACGGGATCGTCCGCGACGCCGTGCGCGCGGGCGGTGAGTTCCTGGCCGTCCAGACGAACAACGCGACATTCGGCTACACCGAGATGACCGAACAACAGCTGGCGCAGTCGCGCCTGCGCGCGTTCGAACACGGCCGCACCGTCATCGTGTCGGCACTGGCCGGTGTCAGCGCGATCATCGCCCCGAACGGCGAGGTCACCGAACGGGCCGAGCTCTTCACGCGCGACATCATGATCACCGAAGTTCCCCTGATCCACGAGACCACGCTGGCCACCGACATCGGGGTCTGGCCGGAATGGGTGCTGACCGCGATGGGCGTGGGCGTGGTCGTCCTGGTCATCATGAGTGCGCGGCGAGACCGCAACCACTCGGCCGGCGAACCGGCCGAGCCGACGCTGGCCGAAGCAGGTGCACGGTGAACGTACTGGTCGTGGTGCCCACCTACAACGAAGCCTTGACCATCGGCAAGGCCATCGAGCGAACCCGCAGCGCGGTGCCCGAGGCGCACCTGCTCGTCGTCGACGACTCGTCACCGGACGGCACCGGCGCCATCGTCGACGAGATCGCCGAGCTCGACGACCACGTCAACGTCCTGCACCGCCCGGGCGGCAAGCAGGGGCTCGGCGCGGCCTACATCAACGGGTTCCGGTGGGGCCTCGAGCGAGGATTCGACATCTTGGTCGAGATGGACGCCGACGGCTCACATCAACCCGAAGAACTGCCCCGGTTGCTGCACGCTGCTGAGCAGGCCGACCTGGTTCTCGGGTCGCGTTACGTGCCCGGCGGACAGGTGGTCAACTGGCCGTGGCGGCGCGAAGCGCTGTCGCGGGCCGGAAATCTCTACGCCCGGCTCGCCTTGGGCACCACCTTGCGCGATGCCACCGGCGGCTTCCGCGCCTACCGTGCCGAGGCGCTGCGTACGCTGGACCTTGACGGGGTCGCGTCGCAGGGCTATTGCTTTCAGGTCGACATGGCTTGGCGGGTACAGCGTGCCGGGCTGCGGATCATCGAGGTTCCCATCACGTTCGTCGAGCGGGAGCAGGGAGAGTCGAAGATGGACAGCACGATCGTCCGCGAGGCGTTCTGGCGGATCCTGCGCTGGGGCGCGTCGCATCGGGCGGCACAGATGCGTGCCTGGCGGGACGGACAGGCGCGATGAACACCACCGGGCGCGGATTGCGCGGTTTCGGCCCCTTCGCCATCGGGGTTCTCGAACTCGTCGCGCTGGTCATGGTCGCACGGTGGATCGGATTCGGCTGGGCGCTGTTGCTCCTGCTCTCCACCAGCGTCATCGGCTTGGCGGTGCTGCGCTTCGAAGGCTTTCGTGCGTGGGCATCGTTGCGTGAGGCTGTGGCGCAGGGGCGGTTCGACGACACCGAGGAAGCTGCCGCGGGAGCATCGGAGCGCATCGCGGGGACCGGCGTACGCATGTTGGCCGGTGTGATGTTGACCTTGCCAGGGTTCGTCACCGACATCTGCGCTCTGGTGCTGCTGATCCCGCCGGTCCGCAAGAGCGTGGGACGGCGGCTGTCGGCGGCCGCGCTGCGCACCTTCCCGTCCGGCAGGCCGCCCGGCGGCGGAGGGGTCTCGCAAGCGACCCGGCACGGGCCGGTCATCGAAGGCGAAGTCGTCGACTCGCGCACGCCGGACGACCCGACGCCCTGACGCGGCCCGGCAACCGGACACACAACTCAACTGGGCACGAACGGCTACCGCCCCCGGCCATGGTGGACCGGAGGCGGTAGCGGTGAGCCGGGTACTGGTCGGCTCAGGCGGTCTTCTTACGGCCGCGCGAGCGGTTCGCCAGGTGCGCCGCGCCGGGAATGAGGCCGGAACGCAGCAATTCGAGGCGCTCGTCGAGCAGAGCTTCGAGGTCCTCGATGGAGCGGCGTTCGAGGAGCATGTCCCAGTGCGTCCGCGCCGGCTTGATCGGCGCCTCCTCGGGACGGTCGGTGGCCACGCGCAAGGATTCGCCGCCACACCGGGGGCAATCCCAGAGCGCGGGAACCTCAGCCTCGGTCGAGAACGTCACCTCGAACCGGTGGCCTGCGGTGCAGCTGTAAGCCACCGTCTGACGTTCAGCGAACTCGACGCCGCGCTCGTCCTCGTAGCTCGGTGCCCCAAGGCGCGAGCCGCGCAGGGTGGAACGCTCGGACATGTGTGTAACCCTTCCGGGGCTGCCTGCCCCTAGGACGAGACGTCGGTCAAACGGTCTTTCGATGTACTACCCACTGGCAAAACAACGACACAGGTGACAACGGATGAGCCGAGAGCAATGTTCCGCGTTCGCGGTGATCTCGCAACTCCACGCGGGTGATGTTGCTCACCGCCGCGAACCGCCCCGTCGCCCGGGCTCGGTCGGCGCCGGTGGTTCCGGCCGCAGCCGTGCAGGCAGTTCGTTGCCGGCCGCCATGATCCCACGTCGCATGTCGACCTTGGCCAGAAGGGCGAAACCGGCCACGAAAAACGCGATGAGCACCAGGATCGCCGATCGGTAGGAGTCGGTGAGCTGGTAGGCCACCCCGAAGGCGAGAGTGCCGAACCAGCTCGTGCCGCGTTCAGCGGCCTGATACAGGCTGAAGTATTCCGCCTCTTTGCCCTTCGGGATCAGTAGGCTGTAGATCGATCGCGACAGTGCCTGGCTACCGCCCAGCACCAGCCCGATGGCCACGGCCAGGGCGAAGAACGGCACCACTGCGCCGACCGGCAGGAAGTAGCCGGCGACGACCACGACGAGCACCCACACCACCAGGCTGGCGAGGACGACCGAGATGTTGCCGAACCGTTCGGCGAGGCGGCCGAGCAGAAGGGCACCGGCGAAGGCCAGGAACTGCACCATCAGGATCGCCACGATGAGAACGTCTTCGCTCAATCCGAGTTCGCGGTTGCCGAAGATCGAAGCGGCGTAGATCACGGTCTGGATGCCGTCGTTGTACAGCAGGTAGGCACCCAGGAAGAGCAATGTCTGTGGATAGCCGCGAGCGTGGCGCACGGTGGTGGCGAGCTGACCGAAGGCCTGGCGCATCATGCCCGGTGTCTCGCCGTCCGCGGTGACCTCCACGGCCCCGGTGACGGGGCGGTCGCGCAGGCCGCGGAACGGGATGATCGTCCACACCCCCCACCACAGCCCGGCTGACAGCAGGCACACCCGGACCGACTCGCCCCGGCTGAGCCCGAACGGCTCGAGCGTCACGATCGCGAGGTTCACCGCGAGCAGCAGCCCGCCGCCCAAGTAGCCCAACGCCCAACCACGGCTGGAGACACGGTCGCGCTCGTCCTCATGCGCGATCTGGACGAGCACCGCGTCGTAGACGACCAGCGACGAACCAAGACAGATGGTCGCGATCACCAGCAGCCCGACGCCGAGAGCCCAGTTCGACCCGGTGATGAAGAACATGCACGCCGCTGCGGCGGCGCCGATCCAGGCGAACCCGGCGAGCATGTGCCGTTTGCGTGAGGTGCGGTCGGCGATCGCTCCCACCAGGGGCAACAGCACTGCCGACAGCAAGGTGGCGAACGTCACCGCATAGGGTGCGACCGAACCCGCGGCGATCGGCAGGCCGAGCACGGACAGGTCGCCATGGCACGGGCTCTGCGGTGTGCCGGCTTCGCCGCACGCTGCGGATTCGGCGACCGCTGTCAGATAGGGTCCGAACAAGACGGTGGCCGTGGTGGTGACGAAGGCCGAGTTCGCCCAATCGTAGAAGTACCAGGAGCGGTGCTCGCGGGATCGCTGGCTGGTGTCGCTCAGTGGTCCAGGAGGGGCGAGGGCGTCGGTCACGAGCGGACGGTATCGGGCAGCGCACGGCTGGCGCCAGCAGCTGAGGCAGGCGAGGAGAAGGGACGACGGTGGCGGTTCGCGAGATCCGGTTGTACGGAGACCCGGTGCTGCGCACGGTGGCCGAGCCGGTGAAGGAGTTCGGCCAGGTGAGCAGGGCGCTGGCCCAGGATCTGCTCGACACGCTCGACCTGCCGGGCCGCGCCGGAGTGGCGGCCCCACAGATCGGTGTGCCGCTGCGTGCGTTCTCCTACGGGTTGGAGGGCAAGCGTGGCGTGGTGTTCAACCCGGTGGTCGTTGCGACGTCGGGAGAGCAACAAGGCGATGAGGGCTGCCTGTCGGTGCCGGGCCTGTGGTATCCGACCAAGCGTGCGGCCTACGCGGCCGTCGAGGGGTTCGACGCCGACGGCGAGCCGGTCCGGGTCGAGGGGGAGGGCGAACTCGCCCGGTGCCTGCAGCACGAGACCGATCATCTGGACGGCATCGTGTACGTGCATCGGCTCGAGCCGTCGACGCGACGGGGAGCGATGCGCGCGATTCGGCGCGCCGCTTGGTTCGAGTCCTGACCGCCGGCGCTAAGTTGGGCGAGCTCATGCCGCCTCCCGGGCGCGAGGGGAGACCCGCCGTACCCCCGACGGCGTGGCCAGATACACCCCGTGCGCGGTCAGCCCGGCGATGCGGCTCGAGCCGTCGAACGCGTCATGCCAGGCCAAGTCGCTCATGCCGACCTGGGCGCTGCCAGCACGTGCGACGACGAGCAGCGCGCCGTGCACGTCAGGATGCTCGCGGACCTGACGCAGGAAGGGACCCAGCAGGCTGACTCGCTCGTCCTGCGGTGGATCGGGCGGGACGTCGTCGATGGCCACCGCGATCACGATGCGTGAGTGCGCATCGCCCAGCATGACGAGCAGGGACCCGGACGGGAGATCCCCCTGCTGGGCGAGCAGCTCGAGATTGGTACGGACCGCGGCCTCGTCGTCGAGGCGGAATCTGTTCGTCATGGGCGTGAGCTTCGGACACGCCGCTTGTGGATCGCCAGGTGCGATCCACAAGCGGATCGTGATAGGCGCGCCTAGAGCCGCAGGCTGTTCATCAGCGCCAGCGGAACGGGTTGATGAGAGCGGCTGCGCCCGGCACCCGCGACAGCATGGAGAACAGGCCGAACCCAAGCACGGCGCCGGCCACGTTGAAGAGCAGATCGTTCACGTCGGCCACATGGCCGCCACCCAAGACGTTGCCCGTGATGAGTTGAGCCGTTTCGATCGTCAGGCTGAACGCCGCTGCCACGGTCACCACCCGCCACAACGACGCTCGCGCGACCAGAAGCGGCACCAGCATCCCAGCAGGTACGAAGACCAGGATGTTCATGACCGCGTCGCCGACTTCGTAGTCCGCGAGCGGCACGAGGTAGACCTCCCACAAGGCGCTGCGGGAGGGCTTGTCCAAGAAGATCGGGAACACGGTGTTCGCGACGACTCCGGCGGCGTACACGCACAGGGCGAGCGCGACGACGGCACGCGGTACCGAGAGGCGGTCGCGCCGGTGCAGGTACCACAGCAGAGTCAGGAAGATCGCTGCAGCAACGGGAACCACCACCGGAAGCACCGGGACCTCGCGAAACACTTCCCACCCCTTCCTTCCGCGAGTCGAAGCGCCATCGCGCAACACGTCGTCGGCACATCGTGCCTCAAAACCACGCACCGCGGGCGGTGAGCACGTCACGCAGGATGTCGGCTCGGTCGGTGACGATGCCGTCGACCCCGAGGTCCAGCAGGGCGTTCATCCGGCTCGCCTCATTCACCGTCCATACGTGCACCTGCAGGCCTGCGGCATGTGCATCGGCGACCACGGCCGCGGTCGCGACGTCGATGAACCGGAAACGTTCGGGGACCTGCAGGCAGTCGATGCGGCGGAGGCCGGCTCGTAGCACGGGGGTGAGTCGCAGCGCGGAGGCCGCCCGGAACATCGCGACCGTGTGCAGGCCGGCCGAGGTGGCCACCGGCGCAGTCAAGCGGCGCAGTACGGCGCGGCGCCGGGCGTCGGAGAACGAGGCGACGCAGACGCGCTGATGCGAGCGGGTCCGCTCGATCGCCCGCGCCAGCGGCCCGACAGCCGGATCACTCTTGACGTCCAGGTTGAGCCGCAGGTCGGGCCAGGTTCCCAGCAACTCCTCCACGGTCGGGATCGGCTCCCGCCCGCCGATCAGAGCACGGTGCACCCGGCTCCAGGGTTGCTCGGCCACAGCTCCGGTACCGTCGGTGACACGGTCGAGGGTGGCATCGTGGAAGGCCACGGCCACCCCGTCGAGGGTGGCGCGCACGTCGGTCTCCACGTAGCGATAGCCCAAGTCCACCGCCGCGGCCACGGCCGTCATGCTGTTCTCGAGCCCGTCGGTGGAGAATCCCCGGTGGGCCATGGCCAGCGGCCCGGGGTGGTCGAAGAACGGGTGGGTGGGCGGCACATCGTCAGGGTGCCATGCCCGCTCGGAGATTCGACGTCGTGCCCCATGATGGTGGGCGTGATGACCGACCTGGCAGCGCTGATGACACGCTGGCACGCGGGCTGGACCACGTCGCGGGGCTATCGCATGCTGGGCGCCGATGCCGACTCGATCACCGTGCACGTGGCCTACCCGGGCCGCGAGGTGGAACATGTGGCATTGGCTGACGCGCCCGGGGTGCACGCCGCCCTGCTCGACCGGTTGACCGGCCACCCGGACCACTGGGTCACCTTGCCGACCAGCGATCGCCAGGCCACCGAGCGCCTCGTGCGCGAGGCCGGCTACGTCCATCGCGAGCCCGAGTGGCTGATGACCCGACCGCTCGCCGGCCATCCGCCGGCCACGTCACCACCCGACGGCCTCGAGCTGGTGCACAGTTTTCGGGCGGGCGTCCACGTCGTCGAGGTCGTGACGACCGACGGAAGCCTCGCCGCGAAGGGGCAGCTGGCGGTCGTGGGACGCGACGCGGTCGCCGACCGGATCTTCACGATGCCGTCGTACCGCCGTCGCGGGCTCGGCCGGCTCGTGATGGGCGCGTTGGCCTCCGCGGCCGTCTCGCAGGGCGCAGCGCACGGCGTGTTGATCGCCTCCGTCGACGGCCGAGCGCTCTATGCCGCGCTGGGCTGGCAGGTCGTCGCCGACATCGTCATCGCCACGCACCCGCAGGAGCAACGAAGCCAGGCGGCACCGTAACGGCGTCTCACCCACCCGCTAGAGTGAAGCGCGTCGCGACTGGCGCAATCGGCTCGGCAGCGCGGGCGAGCCGAGGTGGAACCGACCACCAGGAAGCAGACCGCTGTGGCACCGCGCGCCTGGGTGCTGCGCAGACAGCCGGACAACGGAGAGGATGTGGCTTTCGCCATGACCGCCACCAAGCCCGACGCCCTGCTCGCCGCCGACCCGCAGCTCGCTGAGCTGATCTCCGCCGAGGAGCAGCGCCAGGCGCAGACACTCAAACTGATCGCCTCGGAGAACTACGTCTCCGCGGCCGTCCTCGAGGCGTCCGGCACGGTCTTGACGAACAAGTACTCCGAGGGCTACGCAGGCCGGCGCTACTACGAGGGCCAGCAGGTCATCGACCAGATCGAGACGCTGGCCGTCGAGCGAGCCAAGTCGCTGTTCGGCGTCGAGCACGCCAACGTCCAGCCGTACTCGGGCTCGCCGGCGAACCTGGCCGTGTACCTGGCCACGGCCGCCCCGGGGGACACCGTCATGGGCATGGCCTTGCCCATGGGCGGGCACCTGACCCACGGGTGGAGCGTGTCAGCCACCGGGATCTGGTTCAACGCCGTCCATTACGACGTGCGTAAGGACACCGGGCGCGTCGACATGGACCAGGTCCGCCAGACCGCTCTGGCCGAACGGCCCAAGCTGATCTTCTGTGGCGGGACGGCCATCCCGAGGACCATCGACTTTCCCGCCTTCGCCGAGATCGCACGCGAGGTCGGCGCCGTGCTCGTGGCTGACATCGCACACATCGCCGGCCTCGTCGCCGGGGGCGCGCACCCGTCACCGGTGGGGCATGCCGACATCATCACCACGACGACTCACAAGACGCTGCGCGGCCCTCGTGGCGCGATGATCCTCAGCAACGAGCAGTACGCCAAGGCGATCGACAAGGCCGTGTTCCCCGGCTTGCAGGGCGGCCCGCACAACCACACCACCGCTGGCATCGCCGTCGCCCTCGGCGAGGCCGCGCAACCGGAGTTCCGTGACTACGCCGCGCAGGTGGTCGCCAACGCCGCGGCACTGGCCGACGAGCTGATGGCGCGCGGGTTCGATCTGGTGTCCGGCGGCACCGACAACCACCTGATCCTCATCGACCTGACATCGAAAGGCATAGGCGGGAAACCGGCGGCCAAGCATCTGGACAACGCCGGTCTCGAAGCGAACTACAACACGGTGCCCTACGATCCCCGCAAGCCGTTCGACCCCTCGGGCCTGCGGCTGGGCACGGCTGCCTTGACCAGCCGCGGCATGAAGGAAGCAGAGATGCGCGAGGTGGCGCGCTGGCTCGACGAGGTCGTCACCGCGGCCGCTGCCGATCCCGACGCCGTCGATGCGACCATCACTCGGGTGCGAGGCGAAGTGACCGAGCTGACCGGACGGTTCGCCACGCCCGGGCTCGACCGATGAGCTGAAGCCGAACCGAGCAGGTGGTGCGCTCGATCCGCGGCGCTCGCCGCCGGATCGAGCGCGCTGCCTTCGGGTGTGGTGTGCGAACATGATCGGATGCCGGTACCGGAGGGGTTCGCCCACCACACGCGCTCGGACGGTACGGTGATCATCACCCACCGGGGCCGCGTGGCTGTCACGCTGCGCCGCGGTCGCGCCGCGGCCTTCCTGGCCGAAGTGGAGGCCGACGACCCGCAGCTGGTGATGGCGCGCTGGACCGGCAACTTCAAGCGCGGCAACGAACGGATGGGCAAGAACCATCCACGCAACGCACGGCGCTGAAGCCGCCGCGTGGTCACCGCCCGGCAGGCGCCGCATGCGCGGCGGGCAGAAGCACCTGGTGCAACCGCGCCGCCTCGTCGTCGTCCAGTCGGCCGGCGGTGATCGCGGCCAGCCACGCCGCGCCGGCCACAGCGTCTTGAGCAGTCGACATCGCCGCCTGCGGCCACCGAGCGGACAACCGGGGCACCACGAGCTTGGCGAGTTCGGTGTCGGTGGTCAGGAGAGAACCGGCCAGCACCAGCGGGCTGGTGGCCCCCGGCGGGCGAACGATACCGGCGGAATGCAGCAGATGATCAGCTGCCTCGTGCAGGATCCGGCGTGCTTCGGGGTCGTCGCCGGCGTGCTGATCGACCAGCGGAGCCAGTTCCGAGAGCAGCACGGGTGCGCGGCTGTGTACGGCGAGGACGAGGTCACCTGCGGTCTGGCGGGGCGGCCGGCCTGGCTCGACCTCTCCGACGAGGGTCTGCAGAACATGGCGGCCCAGCGGACCCGGCGCCACCCGCCGGTCCAGGGCGGCGAGCGTGGCCCGGACCGCTTCGCGCCCCAGCCAGAACCCCGACCCGAGGTCGCCGAGCAACCAGCCGTGCGCGTCGGCGATGTGGACCAGTTGGCGGTCTTCGGCCCGAGCGGCCAGCGAGCCCGTGCCCGACAGCACGAGCGTGCCGTCGGGCGACGCCGTACCGGCGACGAAGGCGACGAGCGCGTCGGCGACGATGTCGTAGGGGCAGCTCAGCCCGGCCCGATGCCAGCGTTGGGCAAACGCGTCGGCGACCTCCGGGACAGCGAGATTGCGATCCCCGGCCGATCCCACGACCGCCGCGACCACGTGGCGCGGATCCACGTCACGCAGCGCGTCGGCCAGGGCCGTGGAGATCGCGTCGAGGGAGTGCTCGAGCGAATGCGACGTCAGATTCGCACCCGGCCCTCGCCCGAATCCGTAGCGGATGCCGTCCAGACCGATGACGAGCGCACGGGTCGACGTCCCGCCGATGTCGATACCCAGCGCAAGACGCGTAGCCGGTGCCGTCATAGCCGTCCTTTCGGTCTCGTGGTGGCTGCAGGACTATCACGCTTGAGCAAACTCTGGCCAAACGCTTGACATCCCGCACATGCTAGAAAGAATTCTCACGAACGTACGCTGATGGCCATATGGCGAAACTGACGACCATCAGCAGCTGACATGGCGGCAGGATGCCCCCACAGCGGAAGACCCGGGGACCACTGACGGAGGCGGTGCGTGTGGTGAGGGGAACAGTACCGCCCGACGCGCCCGGTCACGGCGGGTCGGACGACCACGGTGACACCGAGAACTCCGACAACGGTTCGGTCCTGACCAGGATCCGCGCCGCGCTGCCGGAGCTGCCCGCAGCGCTGCAGCGAGTGGGGGAGCAGGTGCTGTCGGCTCCCGCCGTGGTCGCGCGGGCCACCATCCTCGAGACCGCCGAGCGCAGCGGAACCTCGGCGGCGACGGTCACCCGTTTCTGCCGGGCACTCGACCTGCCCGGCTATGCCGACCTGCGCTTGGCCATGGCCGAGGAGACCGGACGGTCCTCGGCGGTGGCCGGGTGGGAGATCGACATCGGCCGCGAGATCATGCCCACCGACTCGCTGCAGGAACTGCTCGGGCTGATCACCACCGCCGACATCCGGGCTATTCAGGAGACCGCGGCCCAGATCGACCTCGCCGAGATCGAACGTGCCGCCGACGCCGTCGCCAGTGCCGGGCGCGTCGAGGTCTACGGCATCGGGGGCAGCGCGCTGGTCGCCGATTCGATGCAGCTGTGCCTGCA
>NZ_DAHVSH010000179.1:0-44976 GCF_027324685.1 Haloactinopolyspora sp. | reverse complement strand
CAGCACTCCGGCGACGGCCAGGGCGACGGAACTGAGACGGTGGCGGGACATGACGTTCTCCTGAGCGTGGCGGCAGCATCACCGGTGACCGGGGAGGCTGTCGATGAACATCTGGATGAGGTGGTCGTAGCTCTCGTCGAGCTGTTCCGGCAGCCCGAAGCCGCCGCTGACCTCGATGGTGGCGAAGCCGTGTGCGATGGAGCGCAGCGCCCGGATCGCATGGATGGCCGCAGAACCCTCCAGGCCGTAGCCGCGCATGACGGCACGGAACACGTCCAGCAGGACGGCGGCGGGTGCGGCGAGCGCGGGATCGCCCAGCGCGTCGGGGGTGATCGCGGCGTACCGACCTGGGTGCTCGACCACGTAGTCGCGGTAGGTGTACATCAAGGCCCGGACGGCGTCGTCGTGGCTGCGGCCCATGATGGCGGCGCTCAGGCGTTGCGTGACCTCGTCGATGACCCGGGCAGCCACGCGCGAGCGCAGCTCGGTGAGCCCGCCGACGTGCTTGTACAGCGATGGCGCGGCCACCCCGGTCCGCGATGCGACAGCGGCCAGGGTGAGCGCGTCGAGTCCCTTGTCGTCGATGACGGCGAGCGCGGCGTCGACGACGACCTCAGGTGTCAGTCCGGCTCTAGGCATGCCGGCGGGCCTGGTCGAGGAAGCCGACGACGCGCGGGTTGACGAGGTCGGGGCGCTGGGCTTGCGGGTAGTGCCCGGCGTCGGGCACCACGTCGATCTCGGTGGGCCCGCCCAGAGCGTCGGCGATGAAGCGTGCCTCGGCCGCGGGATCGGCGAAGTCGGGGTCGCGTTCCCCCATGACGACGAGCGTGGGTGCCATCACGTGGGCGAGGCGCGGGGTCACCTGGGCATGCGACGTCTTGGTCGTGCGGACCACGGCCGCCCATGCACCCGGGCGGCGCAGCGCGGCCCGGATGCGTTGGAGGTGGTCGCCGAGGTCGGGCGGGGTGACGCCGGCATTGAGTGAACGATAGAACGCCGCGACCGCCGGGACGCCCCACGGGCGCCGCAGCATCAGCCACATCATCGCGCGCTGGAACCACGTGGTCGGTGGATTACGCACGAACGGCCCGAGCATGACGATGGCCTCGATCAGGCCGGGCTCGTCCGCGGCGACCAGAGTCGCTGCCGCTGCGCCCATGGAGTTGCCCACGACGACGGCCGGGCTCTGGTCGAGGTGGCCGATGAGCGCCAGGACGTCCGATGCGGCGGCCTGGTCGTCGTAGGCCGAGAACGTCGTGTCGCTCTCGCCGTGGCCGCGCAGGTCCATGGTGGCGACTCGATAACCCGCCTCGACCAACGCCGGAGCCAGGTGCCGATACGACGAACGGACGTCGACCATCCCGGGTACACAGACGACCAGCGGACCGTCGCCGCTGACGTCGTAGGCCAGGCGTCCCTCGGGGCGATCGAGGAACAATGTCTTGCTGCTATGACCCATAGCTTCGAAGCTACGCCTATTAGCCAGATGCGACAACCCTGCTCGTCACATCAGCGCGGTAAGGTCTGGGCGCATGGTGGGGTGGGAGTTCTGGATCGATCGGGGCGGTACTTTCACCGACGTCGTGGCCCGCCGTCCAGACGGCGCACTCGTCACCCACAAGCTGCTGTCCGAGAATCCCGAGCGCTATCGCGATGCCGCCGTCGCCGCGATCCGGGAACTGCTCGAGCTCTCGCCCGACGAACCGGTGTCCGCCGACCGCATCGATGCGGTCCGGATGGGCACCACCGTGGCCACCAACGCGCTGCTGGAACGCCGTGGAGAGCGGACCGTGCTGGTGGTCACTCGTGGTTTCGCCGACGCGTTGCGCATCGCCTACCAGGACCGTCCGCGCATCTTCGACCGGCACATCGTGCTGCCCACGTTGTTGCACGAGCGGGTGATCGAGGTCGACGAGCGAGTGAGTGCTGACGGTACGGTGCTGCGCGCGCCGGACTTGGCGGCACTGGAGGCGCCGCTGCGCCAGGCGTACGACGACGGCATCGGTGCGGTGGCGGTGCTGTGTATGCACAGCCACCTGTATCCGGCACACGAGCAGCTCATCGGACAGCTCGCCGCGCAGATCGGGTTCCGGCAGATCTCGTTGTCCAGCGAGGTCAGCCCGCTCATGAAGATCGTTCCGCGGGGCGACACCGCGGTGGCCGACGCCTACCTGTCGCCGATCCTGCGCCGATACGTCGACCAGGTCGCCGCCGAACTTCCGGGTGTCCGGTTGATGTTCATGCAGTCCAACGGTGGGCTTGCCGAGGCGCGGCACTTCCGTGGCAAGGACGCCGTCCTGTCCGGACCGGCCGGGGGCATCGTCGGCATGGCACGCATGTCCGAGCTCGCCGGGTTCGATCAAGTCATCGGGTTCGACATGGGCGGAACCTCCACCGACGTCTCGCATTACACCGGGGCGTACGAGCGGGTGTTCGACACCGAGGTGGCCGGGGTGCGGCTGCGCGCGCCCATGCTCGACATCCACACCGTGGCCGCCGGCGGCGGGTCGGTCCTGCACTTCGACGGCAGCCGGTATCGGGTGGGCCCGGACTCCGCCGGGGCCTTCCCCGGGCCGGCGTGTTACCGCAACGGTGGGCCGCTGACCGTCACCGACGCCAACGTCATGCTCGGTCGCATTCAGCCGGCCCACTTCCCGGCGGTGTTCGGCCCCGGCGGCGATCAGCCGCTGGACGAGCAGACCGTGCGCGAGAAGTTCACCCGCTTGGCTGCCCAGATCGCCGAGCACACCGGCGACGATCGCACGCCGGAACACGTGGCGGAAGGGTTCTTGGCCATCGCGGTGGCCAACATGGCCAACGCCGTCAAGAAGATCTCGGTGCAGAAGGGCCACGACGTCACCGAGCACGTCTTGACGACCTTCGGTGGTGCCGGCGCCCAGCACGCCTGCGCGGTCGCCGATGCGCTGGGCATCCGGACCGTGCTCGTCCCGCCCCTGGCCGGCGTCCTGTCAGCCCTGGGCATCGGCATGGCCGACACGACGACGATGCGTGAGCAGTCCGTCGAGTGCCGTCTCGAACCCAGCACCATCGATCGCCTGACCGGTGTGGCCGCATCACTGTCGGCCGACGCCCGCTCGGAGTTGCTCGCTCAAGGCGTTGCCGAGCACACCATCGAGGTGCACGCGCGTGCCCACCTGCGCTACGACGGCACCGACACCGCGGTCCCGGTCGCGCTCGACACCGTCGAGGCGATGCATGCGGAGTTCGAGCAGAGCTACCGGCGTACGTACTCGTTCCTGATGGACCGCCCGCTGCTCGTCGAAGCAGTCTCCGTAGAGGCGATCGGCCGCAACGAGCAACTTTCTGGTGGGGGTGGGGGAGGTTCCGGCCATGGTGCGGACGGGCATCGGCGAGCGAGGGACGAGCGAGTCGCGGGCGAGGACGGAACCTCCCCCACCCCCACCGACCCGTCCACCGTTCGCCTCTACTCGGGTGGGGAATGGACGGACGCGCCGCTGTACCAGCGGGCGGACCTGAACGAGACGGACAAGGTCACCGGCCCGGCGATCATCGTGGAGCCGAACGCGACGACGGTCGTCGACGACGGGTGGCAGGCGACGGTGACCACCCACGGTCATCTGATCGTCCGGCGGGTGCGGGCCCGCAGCGACGTCGAGCGGGTCGGAACCGCCGTCGATCCGGTGATGCTCGAGATCTTCAACAATCTGTTCATGTCGATCGCCGAGCAGATGGGCGCGCGTTTGGAGGCCACCGCCCAGTCGGTCAACATCAAAGAACGCCTCGACTTCTCGTGTGCGCTGTTCGATCCCGACGGCAACCTGATCGCCAACGCGCCGCACATGCCGGTGCATCTGGGGTCGATGGGCTCCAGCGTGCAGGAGGTCATCCGTCGTCGCGGCGAGCGGATGCGGCCCGGCGACGTGTACGCGGTCAACGACCCTTACCACGGTGGCACGCACCTGCCGGACATCACGGTGATCACCCCGGTGTTCGCCGAGACCGGCGATGCCGTGCTGTTCTACGTCGCCTCCCGCGGACACCACGCCGAGATCGGCGGGCTCACCCCGGGCTCGATGCCGGCGTTCAGCCGCGACGTCCACGAGGAAGGCGTCCTGTTCGACAACTGGCTGCTCGCCGAGGACGGCCGCTTCCGTGAGCAGGAGACGCTCCACCTGCTGACCGCCTCGCCGTATCCGTCCCGCAATCCGGGCACCAACCTGGCCGACCTGCGCGCGCAGATCGCCGCGAACCACAAGGGCGTGGCCGAAGTCGGCCGCATGATCGAGCACTTCGGGCTGGACGTCGTCCAGGCGTACATGCGACACGTGCAGGACAACGCGGAAGAGGCGGTGCGCCGGGTCATCGACGCGCTCGACGACGGGCAGTATCGCTACGAGATGGACAGCGGCGCGCAGATCGTCGTCAACGTCACCGTCGATCGGGCGAACCGGCAGGCCACGATCGATTTCACCGGAACGTCGCCCCAGTTGGACACGAACTTCAACGCGCCGACGTCGGTGGCGACGGCCGCGGTGCTGTACGTGTTCCGCACCCTCGTCGCCGACGACATCCCGCTCAACGACGGGTGCTTGCGACCGCTGCACATCGTCGTCCCGGAGCCGTCGATGCTCGCGCCACGCTTCCCGGCCGCGGTGGTCGCCGGAAACGTGGAGACGTCGCAGGCGGTGACGGGTGCGCTGTACGCCGCGCTCGGTGTGCAGGCCGAGGGGTCGGGAACGATGAACAACGTGACCTTCGGCAACGACCGCTACCAGTACTACGAGACCGTCGCGTCCGGTTCGGGCGCGGGCGAGGGCTTTCACGGCGCGTCGGCCGTCCAGACCCACATGACGAACTCTCGGCTCACCGATCCCGAAGTGCTCGAATGGCGCTTCCCGGTGATCGTCGACAGCTTCGAGATACGGCGCGGCAGCGGCGGTTCGGGCCGGTGGCGTGGCGGTGACGGCGTCGTGCGGCGGTTGCGTTTCCGAGAGGCGATGACGGTCAGCACGCTGTCGGGTCATCGGCGAGTCCCGCCGTATGGCATGGCCGGCGGTTCTCCCGGCGCGCTGGGGCGCAACGTCGTCGAGCGGGCCGATGGCACCGTGGTGGAGCTGGCCGGATGCGACTCGGCGCAGGTGGAAGCCGACGACGTGCTGGTCGTCGAGACCCCCGGCGGCGGCGGATACGGGCAGCCGTGACGCTGGTGCCGTAGCGAAAAAGTCCTCGAAAATTGTTCGGCGGGTGTCGTATCGGGGTAGCGGCGTTCGTGGTGATGATGAGAGGCAGCCACACGGGCCGCCCGTGATCAAGGAGAACCGCATGACGCAGTACCTGCTGACGCTGCCGCACGATTCAGCCGAAGAACCCACGATGGAGTCGATGGACCCGGCCATGCTCGAGGATGTCTTCGCTGCGGTCGATGGGTTCAACACGAGACTCAAGGAGGATGGTGCTTGGGTCTTCGCCGGTGGCCTGCACCCGCCGTCGACGGCGACGACGGTCGACTTCACCGGCGAGGCGCCGATCCTCACCGATGGGCCCTACGTCGAGGCGAAGGAGTACCTGGGCGGCTTCTGGGTCATCGAGGCTCCGGACCGCGATGCAGCGCTGGAGTACGCCAAGCTCGCCTCGAAGGCGTTGAAAGGTCGTATCGAGGTGCGGGCCTTCCAAGAACCGCCGGAGCAGGGTGAGTCCTGAGGCGCGGATGCGTGTCGGAGTCTGTCGCGTCGGCTACTCATGCCACGGTCGAGCGGATCTTCCGCGAAGAGTACGGCCGGGTGATCGCCTCGCTGGTCCGCCGATTCGGTGACATCGACGTCGCCGAGGAGGCAGCCGGCGAGGCCCTCGTGGTCGCCCTCGAGCGCTGGCCGGTCGACGGTACGCCACACAACCCGGGTGGCTGGCTGACGACGACCGCCGTACGCCGGGCGGTGGACCGGTTGCGTCGCGAACAGCGACGCGACGACAAGCATCAGGCGGCGCAGATGATCTACGACGACACTCCGCACGAGCCGACCGGCCCGGTCCACGACGACCGGCTGCGCCTGATGTTCACCTGCTGTCATCCAGCGCTGTCGCTGGAGGCCAGGGTGGCTCTGACCCTGCGACTGCTCGGCGGGCTGACCGTCGCCGAGGTCGCTCAGGCCTTCCTCGTCCCTGAGACGACGATGGCCCAGCGGATCACCCGGGCCAAGGCGAAGATCCGCGACGCCAAGATCCCGTACCGGGTGCCGGCCGAAGCCGACTTGACCGAGCGGCTCTCCGCCGTACTGGCCGTGTTGTTCCTCGTGTTCAACGAGGGGTACCTCGCCAGCGCAGGCACCGAGCCGATCCGCGACGAGCTCACCGGCGAAGCCATCCGGCTGACGCGGGCCCTGCGTGCTCAATTGCCTCGAGAGACCGAGGTCACCGGCTTGCTCGCGCTGATGCTGCTGATCGAGGCCCGGCGCGTCGCCCGGGTTTCCGGCGGCGAGCTGGTTCCGTTGCACCAGCAGGATCGTCGACGGTGGGACCGTGCACTGATCGCCGAAGGACATGCCATGGTGCGAGCCTGCCTCGCGGTCAACCGGCCGGGGCGCTACCAGCTCCTCGCCGCGGTCAATGCCGTCCACACCGACGCGCCCACCGCCGCCGACACCGACTGGTCCCAGATCGTCGCGCTCTACGATCAGTTGGCTGCGATGGACCCGTCGCCGATCGTCGCGCTCAACCGCGCTGTCGCCGTCGCCGAGCTGGACGGCCCGGAGGTCGCGCTCGCTCTCGTCGACGCGCTCCCGTTGACGACCTACCACGCGTGGCACGCGACACGCGCCGACCTGCTACGGCGCCTCGAACGCCAGGACGAGGCACGCGCGGCCTACGACGCGGCCATTGCGGCCACGCAGAACGTCGCCGAGCGCGGCTACCTCGCCCGGCGGCGCGACGAGCTCGGCGCCTGACGCCGGATGTCACAGCGCACGGGTGCCGGGCACCTTCACCGGCAGCAGAGGTGGATTTCCGGCGGTCGGGCGAGGGTGATGCGACGTGGGCGAGCGCCCGGTGTCCGACGTCGCCGACGCGCTACGGGGACTTCGATCAGTCGTCAACGACGAGGTTGATCGAGCAGTCGAACTGATCCAGGGTGAGGCGACGGCACTGAGCGCCGCCTGCGTGCAGGCGGCCGCTCTCAACACCTGGCCCACGTCGCAGCTGAGATCGAGCAGGTGTCGCAGCAGCTGCCGTCCGTGCTCGCCGACATCCCTGCCGAGGTGGGCACCGTCGTCGACACCGCGATCGCCGACCTGGACCGACTGTTGCGTCCACCCGGCGAATCGACGGCCGCGGGCGCTTCTCCGCTCGCAGCGGTGCCCGTGTTCGAACGGCGCGACCCGCCGCAAGCGCCGAGCGCCGCGGGTCAGCACCCGCTGATCGAGTTCGCCACCGAAGCCGAGTTCAAGGTCGCCGCAGAGAATCCGGAGCCGAACACCAGGTACCGCTACCGCGACGTGGAGTGGACGACCGACGAGCTGGGCCGGACCATCAGCGTGATCGGTAAGCCCAGCTTGACACGTGCAACTCGCGACAAACGGCTGCAGGCGCAGATCGGCCGTGAGGGTCGCCCCACCGACGTGGGGTTCCACCTGTTGGGGCATGCCCTCGGTGGCCCGACGAACCGGATCAACGTCGTCTCGGGTAACGGGGTTCGCATCGACGACGGGTTGGCCAACCTCAACCAGGGCGCCTACGCGAAGTTCGAGAAGGAGATACGGAAGCAACTGGCGGCTGGCCGTGACGTGCGTGTAGAGATCCGCGTGGTGTACGGCCCTCGGAATTCCACCACTCGGCCCGACGAGTTCGTCGCACGGCTTACTGTCGATGGTGATCGGTCTCGGCCGTACAGGTTCGTCAACAAGTGAGGACTGCATGAACAAGCCACAGTCGACGGTCGATGCGGTCGTGGAGCGCCTGACCGATCTAGCGCCTCCGGGCTGGATCAGACTGGTCCTGAACTGGGAAGTCACCCCAGACGAAGACGACGATCTGATGGCCGGCATGGCCATTTTCGCGGTCGTGCGGGACGGCACCGAACTGAGGCGCAGCGAGATCGACTACGACTGGACTCTGGGGCAGTGCATCGACTGCCTCTACTGGTTGATGGCGGAGGTCAACGACCGACGTTGGACGACGATGCATTTGGAGGTCGACGTCGACGGAGATCGCCGTGTGGGATTCGAATACGACCGGCCGGCGCCGTTGGGGTCCATCGATCATCGCTTCGATGACTACATCGAGAAGCACCGGGCCGAGCTGGATGCGCTGGCCGAGGCTGTGCAGGTCGGTGAATCTGGTGGCGCCGCATCCATGAGCCCGTCGCCCGGCACGCCGCAGCCGGCCGGCTTGGACGAGCAGCAAGAACTCATCCAGACGATCGTCCAGCGATTCGCCGCGATCGCACCCGACGGGTGGGCGAGGCTCGCCGGCAACTGGGAGGCATACCGCGACGACGACGGCCGGCTGACGCTGAACTACATCACGGTGGCGATCGTCAACGGCGGGCACGAGTGGCTGTACGGGCAGGTCGGTTACGACCACGTCCTCTACGACGCGGTGATCGAGCTCAACGAGCGCATGGCCGGCGGCGACGAGCAGCGCCGGTGGACCGTGTTCGACCTGGAAGTCGATGCCGATCCGCCGGAGTTTCGCGTCGATTTCGGCTACGGCACGCCGAAGCGGGTGAACGGCATCGACGACCACGAGTCGATCGGGCGGTTCAGGGATTACCTGCAGACGTGGATCGACGCCCACGGCCCGACGCCCTGATCTGGCCGCGGCTCACCTCGACGGCTGACACGTGGGGCACCAGAACGCCACCCGTTCCTGCGGAGCTCGGCCGATCTCGCCGACACGCACGGGTGTTCCACATCGCCGGCACGGCCGTGGCGCCCGGCCGTACACCCAGTGCTGCCGACCGGGACGAGGGTCACCGGTGGTGACCTGCTGGCCCGTCTGCGCGTTGCGCGCCATCAGCGTATGCGCCCGCACGACCAGTTGCTCCAGGTTCGCGACCCGTTCGACCGGGGTGTACGGCGACTCACCGGCCAGGAAGCACACCTCGGCGAGGTAGACCGTACCGATGCCGGCGAGATTGCGTTGGTCGAGCAGCGCGGCTCCGAGCTCGCGGCCGGGCGTCGCCAGCAGCCGACGTACCGCCTCGGCCGGGTCCCAATCGGCGCCGAGCAGGTCCGGACCCAGATGCCCGACGACGCCGGGTTCCGCACTGGTCCGGATCAGCTCCACGATGGGCAACCGGTAACCCACAGCGTGCACGCGCTCGGTCGACAGCACCACCCTGATCTGGAAGCCGGGCCCACCGCGCCACCGCTCACCCGGCGCGTAGACCCGCCACGCTCCCTCCATCCGCAGGTGGCTGTGCAGCGTCAGGTCGCCGGTCATCCGCGTGAGCAGGTGTTTTCCGCGCGAGACCACTTCGGTGACGGTGCGGCCGCTGAGATCGGCCGTGGCAAACCTGGGAACCCGGAAGTCAGTACTGGTCAGCACGTCGCCGGCCAGCACGCCGTGCAGCCGAGCAGCCGTTCTGTAGACGGTGTCGCCTTCGGGCATGTTTCAGAGTGCCATAGTCCGGCTGAACTCTCGTCGGCCCGGCCAGGGTCTCGTCACGCCGCCCGTCGGCGACTAGCATTCTGAGCAGGGGCGACCGCGGATGAACACGAACTTCGCCGATCTCACCCGAGCCTTGCGACGGCGCTGGTCCTCGGGTCGGAGCCAGCCGTGCGCAGTCGCTGATCCGTTCCGGACTCTCACGGTGCAGCTGCGGCTGTCCAGGATGGCCGATGAGATGCGGAGCCTCGAGCGCGACGTGGGCCGGTGGGCCCGCGCTCACCATCTGACCGCGGCGACGGCTGCCTACGACGATCTGCTGATCGAGGCTGCCCACATGGCCGGTCTCGACATCCCGGATGCGCCACCGGCGGTGCGCCGCCTGATGATCGAGAGCGCGTTACGCCATGACGGTTGGAGCTGGTGACGCGCCGACGTTGGCGGCCTCGAGATCCAGCAGCGCGCGCTTGCGGTCGAGCCCGCCGCCGTAGCCGGTGAGCGCCCCGCTCGAGCCGATCACGCGGTGGCACGGCACGATGATCGACAACGGGTTGCGGCCGTTGGCCATCCCCACCGCGCGCGAGGCCGTCGGGCGCCCGATCTGCGTGGCGATCATGGCGTAGCTGCGCACGTGACCGTACGGAATGGTGCGCAGGGCCTGCCACACCGTGAGCTGGAAGGGGGTACCGACCGGGGCGAGCGGAAGATCGAACTCATGCAGCCGTCCCTCGAAGTACGCGTCGAGCTGGCGGCGAGTCTCGGCGAACCAGGCGTCGTCGCGGCGCCAGGAGGCGTCGATGCCGACGGGCCCGTGCCGGTGTTGTTCCATGTAGACCCCGGTGAGGCCCGCATCGCTGGCGGTCACCCGCAGCGGGCCGATCGGGCTGTCGATGGAGGTCCAGATCGTGGTGGTCATCGTCATTCCTCGCTGTGCGTAGTCGTCAGGCACGCCCAGATGTGCATCAATGCGTACGATCGCCAAGGGCGCCAGCGCTCGGCCAGCTTCGTGACGGCCTTCGGCTCGGTGGGCAGGCCGAGCCGACGCAGCCCGTGTTTGACGCCCAGGTCGGTGGGCAGGAACACGTCCGGATCACCGAGCCCCCGCATACGGAGGTAACCGGCGGTCCAGGGTCCGATACCGGGAACCTCGAGCAGTTGGCGTTCGGCTTCGTCGCGGTCCACACCCGGGTCGAGCCGAATCCGCCCGGTGGCCAACCTCCTGGTCAGCTCGTGCAGCGTGTTCTGCCGGGTCCGTGGCATGGGGAACGCGGATGGGTCGGCCTCCGCCAGGGCGGCCGCCGTAGGGAACGCGTGGGTGATCGTCCCGACCGGCGCATCGAGTGGCTTGCCGTACGTCGTGGTGAGCCGCGCGGCGATCGTGCGCGCGGCGGCCACGGACACCTGCTGGCCGAGCACCCCACGCACGGCGAGTTCGTCGGCATCGACCGATCCCGGCAGGCGTCGCCCGGGGGCGGAGCCCACGAGTTCGGCGAGCGCGCGATCGGCGGCGAGGACGGCGTCAGCTGCCTGCGGGTCGGCGTCGAGATCGAAGATCCGGCGGCATCGGGCGACCGCCGCGGTCAGGTCTCGGGGATCGGCCAGGCGCAACCGGGCCTGAACCCAACCGTCCCGGGGCGTGAGCTCAGCGACCCCGACGCCGTGCGGCAGCGAGATGCTGCGGCGGTAGGTGTCGCCGTCGACTTCCTCGACACCGGGGATCGCGCGCTGGGCCAAGAACGTGAGGACGCCGGCGAGGTGGGCCGGCGCCCGGTAGGCGAGCCGCAGGTCTATCGCACCGGCAACCCGAGAGCGCTCGTGGCGGCGGGAGGTGGCGCGCAACTCGCTCGGCGAGGCGGCGTAGATCTCCCGGACGGTGTCGTTGAACTGGCGAATGCTGGTGAACCCCGCGGCGAACGCGATCTCGGTCACCGGCATGGCCGTCGTCTCCAGCAGTGTCCGGGCGGTGTGGGCACGCTGCGAACGGGCCAACCGGAGCGGCCCGGCGCCGACCTCTTCGGTGAGCGTACGGTGCACCTGCCGCTCGCTGTAACCCAGCTTCCCGGCCAAGCCGGCCACGCCGTCGCGGTCGACCACGCCGTCAGCGATCAGGCGCATTGCACGCCCGACCACGTCCGCGCGCACGTTCCACTCCGCCGAGCCCGGCGTGGCATCCGGCCGGCAGCGTCGACAGGCCCGGAACCCAGCGGTCTGGGCCTGCGCCGCCGTGCGGAAATAGCGGATGTTCGTCCGTTTGGGCGTCATCGCCGGACAGCTGGGCCGGCAGTAGATGCCCGTCGTGGTGACACCGAGGTAGAACACGCCGTCGAACCTCGCGTCGCGGCTGCTCACCGCTCGGTACTGCGCTTCTTCGTCCAGCATGATTCCAGTGTCGTTGCTGGACGACGCTGCGACTAGCGGAAATCAGACACGGCAGAGCAATCAGATGTCGCGGAACGCTTCGATCCGGGCACCGAGCACGGACAGCCGGGCGGCGAGGTCTTCGTAGCCGCGGTTGATGACGTAGACGTTGCGCAGAACCGACGTGCCTCTGGCTGCGAGCATCGCCAGGAGGACCACGACGGCCGGGCGAAGCGCCGGCGGGCAGATGACCTCGGTACCGGACCACCGGGTCGGGCCCTCGACGAGGACGCGGTGTGGGTCGAGCAGCGTGACGCCGGCACCCAGCTTCGTCAACTCGGTGAGGTAGATGGCCCGATTCTCGTAGACCCAGTCGTGGATCATCGTCTGGCCGTGGGCCGTCGCCGCGATCAGCGCGAAGAACGGGAGGTTGTCGATGTTCAGGCCCGGGAACGGCATCGGGTGGATCTTGTCGCGCGGCGGGCGCAGCATCGACGGACGCACCGTGAGGTCGACCAGGCGCGTCTTGCCGTTGGCTGCCACGTACTCCGCGCTGCGGTCGTAGTCCAGCCCCATCTCCTCGAGCAGTGCGAGTTCGATCTCGAGGAACTCGATGGGCGCCCGGCGGACCGTGATCTCCGACGATGTCACGATCGCAGCCGACAGCAGGCTCATGGCCTCGATCGGGTCTTCGGACGGGGAATAGTCGACATCGCAGTCGATGTCGGCCTTGCCGTGCACGGTCAGCGTGGTGGTGCCGATTCCCTCGATCTTGACGCCGAGCCGGGTGAGGAAGAAGCACAGGTCCTGCACCATGTAGTTCGGGCTGGCGTTGCGGATGACCGTCACGCCGTCGTTGCGTGCGGCGGCCATCAGGGCGTTCTCGGTGACGGTGTCGCCGCGCTCGATCAGCACGATCGGGCGCGTCGGCGACGTCACCTGATCACGTTCGGCGTGGTAGTAGCCACCGGTGGCCTTCAGTTCCAGGCCGAACGGACGCAGCGCCGACATGTGCGGTTCGACCGTGCGCGTGCCGAGGTTGCAGCCGCCGGCGTACGGGAGTTTGAAGCTCTCTTCACGATGCAGCAGTGGGCCGAGGAACATGATGACGCTGCGCGTGCGGCGTGCGGCCTCGACGTCCATGCTGTCGAGATCGAGCCGTTCCGGCGGAGTGATCTCGAGGTCACGGCGATCACCGAGCCAGCGGGTGCGGATCCCGATGCTCTCCAGCACCTCGATGATGCGGTTGACCTCTTCGATCCGGGCGATGCCGCGCAGGACCGTGCGGCCCTTGTTGAGCAGGCTGGCACACAGCAGCGCGACGCTGGCGTTCTTGCTCGACTTGACGTCGATACTGCCGGACAGTTGCTGGCCGCCGGTGACTCGCAAGTGAGAGGGGCCAGTGGGAGCCAGGGACACGATCTCTTTGTCAAGAGCCTCGCCGATCCGGGCGATCATCTCGAGGCTGAGATTCTGCTGTCCGTGCTCGATCCTGTTGACCGCGCTCTGGCTGCTGCCCAGGGCGTCGGCGAGCTGGCTCTGAGTCCAGCCGCGATGCTGACGTGAGTCGCGGATCAACCGACCGATTCGACTCCGATAATCTTCTGCCACGCTGGCACCATAACTCACGTATGAGTTCGCTTACACCACAACAGCCACATTGGCCCCACCGTGGCGCGAATCACGGGCTCGTTCATGCACGTGATGATGTTGACGTGTCAGCCAAACCGTGGGGAGCGTCTGAGCTCAGCCGGCGCGCCGCGAGTCTAATCGACTCGCGCACAAGTTGCGGCTCACACGTCGAACGCGAGACGGCAGAACTCGCGCCGGATCGCGTTGAGAGGATCGCTGGCACGCGTGTAGAAGAGCTTGTTCGTCAGGAGTACAGCCCACCGGCCCCGGCGGGGCGACACCCACAGGCCGGTTCCGGTGAATCCGAAGTGCGCCCACACGTCGTTGTCGTCCGCGCTCGCCGGATGCCAGAACAGGCCACGCGACGGCGTCAGATTCGCCGTCCGGATCTTGAGTGACTCTTTGATCCACGCTGGCCCGAACCCAGGCCGGCGTGGTGCTTGGTCGGGCGCGACGAGGTAACGCAGGAACGCGGCGAGATCGGCCACCACCGAAAATGCCCCTGCGCTGCCGCACACCCCCAGCAAGCGCGCCGAGTAGTCGTGCGGGATGCCCTTGAGGTGGCCTCCGTGGTCCGGATCGAACTCCGTCGGTGCGCACCGGCCCACGAAGTCCGGGGACAGCGGGCTGAATCGGGTGGACATCATGTGCAGGGCATCCCATGCGCACACGCGGCTGAGCTCGTCGAGAGGCATCGCGGCCACCCGCTCGGCGAGGAAGCCGAGGATCAACGCTGCTCGGTCGGTGTATTCGACGGTTTGACCCGGCGGCCGGCTCAGCGGTTCGTGCAGGATGCCGCGCTCGATGGCGCTGCGGTCGGTGCCGTACAGCGCCCGGAGGTTGGCCCGCGACGGCACGCCGGCGGTGTGGGTGAGCAGCTGGATCACGGTGACGTCGGCGAGATCGTGGCCGCGCACCTCCGGCAGGTGGGTCGCCAACGAGTCCTCGAGACCGATGTCGCCGGCTTCCCACAGGGCGCCGATCGTCGACCAGACAACGATGATCTTGGTGAGGCTCGCCAGGTCGAACACGGTGTCCGGGGCCATGGGTGCGCGCGGATCCGCGGGATCGAGCAGGCCGGTGGCGCCCCAGCTGCGCGTACCGTCGGGCCCGCCGACCGCCCAGACGGCTCCCGGGAACACGAGGTCGTCCACGCCGCGGGTGAGCAACTCGCCGATGGGATCTGCGGTGCCTCTGGTCATCGGGGCCGTCCTGTTCGCTTGCCGGTGACGCCGGGTGTGCGTCGCGCCGTTCGCAACGGATGGGTCTACACCTGCTGCCCTTTCCATGATCCGCTGAAACGGCGCCCGACTGGGAGCACTCAACCACATTCTGGGCAAATACGACGTATCACCCCGGCGATGACGCCATCGGCGTGCGCGGCACACTGGGACCCGACCTCGATGCTTCACCCCGTCCTAGGAGTTCCGGGTGCGCGACCAGTCCATTGACGACTTCCTGGAGGAGCTAGCCGCCCGTGTGCCCGCGCCCGGGGGCGGCGCCGTGGCCGCGATGCACGCTGCGCAGGCCGCAGCCCTGCTGGCGATGGTAGCTCGCTACAGCGTCGGGCCGCGTTTCGCCGAGAACGCCGAGCTCGTGGAGCGTGTCCTCGTCAAGGCCGATGCGTTGCGGGTGGACGCCTTGGAACTGGCAGAAGACGACGCCGAGGCGTTTCTGGCGGTGACCGGCGCCTATGACCTGCCACAGGAGACCGACGAGGAAGCCGAGGAGCGCTCGGCCACCATCGCCAACGCGCTCGCCGAGGCGGCGGAGCCGCCGGCTGCCGTCATCGTCGCCGCCACCCATCTGATCGCCATGGCCGAGGAACTCCTCCCGGTGGCCAATCCCAATGTGGTGGCCGACATCGGCGCCGCCGTGGAGTCCGCCCGGGCGGCGGCGCTGACGGCGCGACTGAACATCGAGGTCAACGTCGCAGGTGTCACCGACGATGACGCGCGCCGGCGGCTGGCCGCGACGGTCGACGGCGTCGGTGCGTTGGCCCAGCGAGCCGACGAGGTGACCGCCTCCGTGCGGCAGCGGATGTCACGCTCGGCGTAGGTCCAGCCGCCAGACTTCGCCGACCAGGTCGTGGCCGAAGCTGTGGTGCGGTTCCTGCTCCACGAGTTCGAAGCCGGTCTTCTGATAGATGTGCCGAGCTGCGGTGAGCACGTTGTTGGTCCAGAGCGTGATCGCCTCGTAGTGGGCGTTCCGGGCGAAGGTCACGCACTCGTCGACCAGGCGCTTGCCCAGTCCGTCGCCACGCGCTGACGGCTCCACGTGAAGCAGCCGCAGCTGTGCGGTCTTGTCGTCCTTGCGCATACAGAACACGGCGCCGGCCCGGCGACCGTCGAGCTCGGCGATCCATGCGTTCTCTCGCCGTGGGTCGTGGCTCGCGCCGTAGTCGGCGACGATGCGCGCCACCAGAGCTTCATAGGTCTCGTCCCAGCCGTACTCCTCGGCGTAGAGCGCGCCGTTGCGTTGCACGACCCATCCGAGATCGCCGTTGCGCAGGCCGCGCAGCACGTAGGTGGCGCGGCTGTCGTCGTCGGCGCCGTCGTCCAGCAATTCGCGCACCGTGGCGAACGCGGCGATGAGCCGTCGCTGGTCGTGCTCGGAAAGCGAGCTCAGCAGCTTCTCCGCCTGGCGGTTCGAGCGCGAGTCGAGCGTGGCGAACGCGTCGCGCCCGGCTTGGGTGAGCGACGCGCGAAGCCGGCGGCCATCCGCGCTCGAGCGCGATCGGTCGACCAGGCCTGCGGAGTCCAGCCGGGCGAGGATCCGGCTCAACTGGCCGGCGTCGATGCCCAGCGCGGAGCGCACATCAGCGACGTCGGACTCCGGCTGCTGGGCGAGCTCGAAGATCACCCGCGCCTCGGTCAGCGTGTGCCGAGACATGAGCAGACCTTGGTCGAGGAATCCCATCACGCTCGTGTAGAAGCGGTTGAAGGACCGCACGGAGGCGACGCGGGCGGATGTGTCGGCATCCATGAGTTGACGGTATCAAGCAATATGTTGACTGAGTCAAGTATGTGAGTGGGCTCGGCCACCCGAGAACGGCGACTGCGCGTCGACGGCATGGTTAAGCTGACCGCGATGGCTGTTGAGGGGACCAGCGGCGGCTCGCGCCAAGAGCTGTCGATCACGATCCTCGGCCCGGTGAGTGCGTGGCGTGGCGGCGTCGAACTGGCGCTGCCCGCGGGCCGGCCCAGTGTGGTGTTGGCCGTACTGGCGCTGCGTCCCGGCTCCGTCGTGGGCCTCGACGTGCTGGAAGAGTATCTGTGGCCCGACCAGCCGCCGGAGCGTCCGCGCAGCACCATCCAGACTCATGTCGCTCGGCTGCGCCACGTCGTCGGCCGCGACACGATCCGTGCGGTCGCCGGTGGGTACGTCCTCGACGTGGCGCCCGACGCCGTCGATCTCGGGGCGTTCCGGGCTCTCGTGTCCGCGGCCACCGCCACGGCTGAGCCGCGCAACGAGCTCGACCTGCTCAACCGCGCGTTGTCGCTCTGGCGTGGTGCCCCGTTGTCCGGGTTGACCCCCGATCACGTCGAGCGCGAGCGGGCCACGGCCATCGTCGAGGAACTGCTCAATGCGACCGAACGCGCCAACGAATTGCGACTTCAGCTCGGTCACCTCGATGGACTACAGCGATCGCTGCGTGCGTTGGTCGCTGCGCATCCGTGGCGGGAGCGAACATGGGCCCAGCTGATGTTGACCCTCTACCGGCAGGGCCGACGGAGCGAAGCGCTGGCTGCATTCCATGACGTCGGGCATATCCTGCGTGACGAGCTCGGCATCGACCCGGGCTCGGAACTGGTCACGCTGCATCGCCGCATCCTCGAAAACGACTCGACGCTGCTGGAACCCGAAACCTCGCCGGCGCGGCCGTACACCCGCCCGGCCCAATTGCCACCACCCGTGCCGGATTTCATCGGCCGCGAACAGCAGGTCGAGCATCTGGTCGACGTGCTCACCGGTCCCGCCGCGGCCACCAGAGTCGTGCTGATCTCCGGCCCAGGCGGTTCCGGCAAGTCCACGCTCGCGATCCACGTCGCCCACCGCGTTCGGGAGCACTATCCCGACGGGCAGCTGGTCGCCGAATTGCGAGGTCCACACGGGCGGACCGAACACGGCGACGTCCTCGGGCGCCTGCTTCGATCCCTGGGGGTCGCCGCGGCCGAGGTGCCGGCCGACGTCGCCGAGCGGGCCAGTCTGTTCCGGACGCTGTGCGATGGCCAACGGCTCCTGCTGATCCTCGACGACGCGCACATCGCCGACGATCTCCCGCGGTTGATTCCCGGCGGCGAGATGTGCGGGGTGATCGTCACGAGCCGACCACCGTTGACCAATGTGCCCGCAGCCGCCCGCGTCGACCTCGGCTTCTTCGGCGAGGCCGATTCGGGCCGGCTGCTCACGTCCATCGTCGGCGCTGAACGCACCTCGAGCGACCCGGAGTCGGCAGCGGCGATCAGTGCGGCGTGCGAAGGCTCGCCGTTGGCACTGCGGATCGCCGGCGGACGGATCGCGGCCCGGCCCACGTGGCCGTTGGCTCATTTCGCGCAGCGACTCACCGCGGGCAACCGCCTCGACGAGCTCGCCATGGGCGGACTCGGTGTACGGGCGATGCTCGAAGCGAGTCACGACGACCTCGAACCACAGACCGCACAGCGGTTGCGGTTGCTGGCGGCCGCCCCGATTCCCGCGATCGACGTCGAGTTCGCCGCGGTTGCCTGGGACGTCGATGACGACGACGCGCAAGCGTCGTTGGAGGCGCTGGCCGACGTTCGGTTGATCGAACCCACGGGACCGGGCCACTACACCTGGCACGATCTGGTCAACGACTACCTGAACGATGACGGCGACCCAGCCGACCAGGCCGCTGTGGCTGCCGCGACTCGCCGGCTCATGCGCTACTACCTGCGCAGCCTCGACAACGCCAAGTACGTGTTCCGCCCGGGAGGCACCAACCGCGACACTTCATCGTGGTACCCGCACGACGTCGCCGGGCGAACGTTCGAAAGCCAAGTCGCCGTCCACACGTGGCTGCATCCGCGCCATCACCTCATCGCGGGGTTGGCCCGGCGGGTCCTGACGACGCCGGGTACGCCGGATTCGGCGGATGCCGCCCAGGCCGCAGCGTTGATGTTGCTGCTCGGGTCGGTGGCCTACGAGTGTTGTGACGATCGAGAGCATCTGGAGAACACCGCGCGCGCTGTCCTGGCGGCCGAGGAACAGCTGTCCGACCGGTTCTTCGTCTCGGCCGCGTGGCACAGCGTCAGCCTGGCGCTCAGCGAGGAGATGCGCATCGACGAATCGCTGGAAGCAGCCGCTCGGGCGCTGGCGATTCGCCGCGAGATCGGGGACCGGTTCGGCGAGGTGACGTTGCTGAACAACATGGCGATGCTGCACCAGCACGCCGGGCGGCATCACGAGGCCGCCGAGTTACTGGAACGGTGCGTGACCACCGAGGACCCCCTCCCGCCTGAGGTCCGGGCCTGTTGCCTGCGGAATCTCGGGGAGGTTCAGCTGAGTCTCGGTCGGCTCGACGATGCTCGCCGCAGCCTGCAAGCCGCTGTCGCGACGTGCCCGCCCGAGCCGGTTTCGCGCGACGCCTTCTACCAAGCGGCCGCGGAGGCATCGCTGTACCTGCAGTGTGGTGATCACGACGCCGCGTTCGCGTCGTGCACCGAGGCGGCGGCGGTGGCCGAGAAGCTGGGGGCGTCGTCCCTGCAGGCCGTGGCGTGGGTCCAGCACGGGCGTATCCATGCCGCGGTGGGAGCGACGGCCGATGCCGTGCGCCTGTGGCGGGATGCCATGGCCGTCCCAGCGGGATTGGACGACGCCACGGCTGCGGAGGTGCGCCGGTTGATCGCCGAGGCCACCGGCTGCGGAGCGTCCTGATGCCGGCGGAGGCCACCTCGGTCGTGCGGTTGGTCACCGACGAGGAGCGTCGGGCGCGGCTGGGCGTCCGGCATGCGCTGGCGCCGTCCGGTCGAGTGCGCTCACCCGAAGACGCTGCTCGAGCGGTCGTGTGCTTGCACGCGACCGAGCCGCCGAGCGTGCACCTGTCCTGCTGGGCACGGACCGAGGCCAGCAGCGTCGACGACGTTGAACGAGCGCTCTACGACACGCGTACCCTGATCAGGCAGCAGGCCATGCGTGAAACGCTTTTCGTGTTTCCGCGCGAGGTCGTCCCCGCTGCCTGGGGCAGCGTCTCCGCGCGCTTCGCCGCGGTCAGCCGCAACCGACTCATCAAGGACCTGGAACGCTGGGGCACGGTGCCGGCCGGGGAAGGCGCGACGTTCGTGCAGGCTGCTGAGATCGCGGTCCTCGACCACCTCGCCGACGGCGTCCCGCGGTCGTCGGCCCAACTGCGGGAGGAGGTCCCCGAAGTCGGCGGGTTCATCGTGCAGGCTCCCGGCAAGTCGTGGGGCGGCAAGGTGGCGATCGCCCCTCGCGTCCTCGCTCAGCTCAACCTGGCCGGAAAGATCGCCCGGGCGGGCAACGCCGGCCCCTGGTACACCAGCCGGCCCACGTGGACGACCACCGCAGCATGGTGGGGTCACGAGGTCCCCAACGCGCTCGAGGCACGGCAGGGCTACGCCGACCTGGTGAACCGGTGGCTGTGGGCCTACGGCCCCGGCACCATCGACGACATGGCGTGGTGGCTCGGCGCCACCAAGGCCACGGTCCGGACTGCACTCGACGACCTAGCAGCGGTGCGGGTGTCGCTGGAGAATGGTTCGGTCGGCTGGCTGCGAGAAGACGACATCGAGCCGGTCCGCGCCCCCGAACCCTGGGTGGCGCTGCTGCCGTTGCTCGATCCCACCGTGATGGGGTGGAAGAAGCGCGATTTCGTCCTCGGCGAGCTCGGCCCCCAGTTGTTCGACAGCGTAGGCAACGCCGGAACGACCGTGTGGGTCGATGGGCGGGCCGTCGGCGCCTGGGTGCAGGACGTCGATGGCATCGTCCAGGTGAGACTCCTCGAAGACGTCGCCCCTCCGGCTCGCCAGGCGTTGCAGGCCGAAGCGCGCAGGCTCACCGAGTGGCTGGCCGGCCAGCGGGTCTTCGCCGTCTACCCGTCACCGGCCATGAAGTCACGCGCTGCTGGCTGAGCGGTGTCAGGCGACGGCGAGCCAGGGGTCTTCGAGCACGGTCGCGAGGTCTCGGATGAACTCCGCGGCCTGAGCGCCGTCGACGACCCGGTGGTCCGACGACATGGTCATCGTCATCCGCTGGACCACGCCGACCGCACCGTCGCGGACACCGGCCTCGGAGCGCACCGCGCCGACGGCGAGGATGGCCGCCTCAGGCGGGTTGATGACGGCGGTGAAGTGGTCGATGCCGTACATGCCGAGGTTGCTGACGGTGAACGTGCTGCCGGTCATCTCGTCCGGGGTCAGCTTGCGCTCACGAGCCCGGCCGGCGAGTTCGCGGGTCTCGGCCGCGATGGTGGTGAGGTTCTTGCTGTCGGCGTCCCGGATGACCGGCACGACGAGGC
Organism: Haloactinopolyspora sp.; assembly: GCF_027324685.1. Classification (NCBI taxonomy): domain Bacteria; kingdom Bacillati; phylum Actinomycetota; class Actinomycetes; order Jiangellales; family Jiangellaceae; genus Haloactinopolyspora; species Haloactinopolyspora sp. Next base: position 23,906 of record NZ_DAHVSH010000179.1, on the reverse strand, counting down.
CCGCGTCGGTGGCCACGGCGACGCCGACGTGGATGCGTCCGTGCTGCACGATCGAGTCGTCGGCGAACGACGAGTTCACGACCGGGTGATCGCGCAACACCACGGCGGCGGCCCGGACGATGATGTCGTTCACGCTGACCTTCGGCCGGCCGGCTGCGACCAGCCGGTCGTTGAGATCTGCGCGCAGCGTCATCAACGGCTCGGCGTCCACGGTCTTGGTGACGTAGTAGTGCGGTGCGGTCTGCTTGCTCTGGCTCAGCCGGCGCGCGATGGTGCGCCGGATCGGGGTGAGCGAGATGACCTCGTCACTGTCGGTGACCGGCACTTCGGGAGCAGGTGTCGCCGCGGCCGGTGCGGCCGCCGGGGCGGATGCCGCGCGAGCCTGCTCGTCGCGAGCGCGGGCGACGTCGGCGCGGATGATGCGCCCGCCGGGACCGGTTCCCGTGACGGTCGCCAGGTCGATGCCGTACTCGCGGGCGTCACGGCGTGCCAACGGCGAGGAGAGGATGCGCGCGCCGTCGCCCGTCGACGCCGCGGCGGGCGCTGCCGGTGTGGCTGGCGTGGCTGGTGCTTGCGCAGCCGCCGGTGCCGCCGGCTCGGCCTCGGCGGATTCGGCCTCGGCCGCGGCGACTCCCGTCTCAGCCGGCGCCGGCTCGGACTCTTCGGCCGCTGGGGCAGACTCGGGTTCACCGGCCGCCCGCAGCCGCGCGATCGGTGCACCGATCGGAGCGGAATCACCCTCGGCGACCACGATCTCTTCCAGAACACCGTCCTCGTAGGCCTGGTGCTCCATGACTGCCTTGTCGGTCTCGATCTCGACCAAGGTGTCGCCCGCCTTGACCTCGTCACCGACCTGCTTGAGCCAGGCGTTGACGACGCCCTCTTCCATCGTGTCCGAGAGGCGGGGCATCAGGATGTCGACCATGGTGTCTCCTCGTCGCCGCGCTAGCGTGCGCGGGCCCGGTCCGATCGGCGCCCGACGGCGTCGAGAGTCTGTTGAACGACGGTGACGACGTCATCCGCCGACGGCAGCGCGGCGAGCTCCAGTGGTTTGGCGTAGGGCAGCGGCACCTCGGCCATCGCCACCCGGCGCACCGGTGCGTCCAGCCAGTCGAAGGCGCCGTCGGAGATCGACGCCGCCACCTCGGCGCCGATGCCGTAGGTGAGCCAATCGTCTTCGAGAACCACGGCGCAGTTGGTCTTGCGTACCGATTGGACGACGGTCTCGCGGTCGAGCGGGCGCAAGCTACGCAGGTCGACGACCTCGGCGTCGATGCCTTCCTCAGCTGCCAGCTTCTCCGCCACCTGCAGCGCGACCCGGGCCATGCGCGAGTACCCGACGAGGGTGATGTCGCTGCCCTCGCGCGTCACCGCAGCGCGCCCGATCTCGCCGGGCTCGTCGCCGTCGGGCACCTCGCCCTTGGTGTTGTACAGCGCCAGATTCTCGAGGAACAGCACCGGATCGTCGTCGCGAATCGCCGCGAGCAGCAGCGCCTTGGCGTCGGCCGGCGACGACGGCGCCACGACCTTGAGCCCGGGGGTGAAGGCGTAGAAGAGCTCGACGTTCTGCGAATGGGTGGCGGCCAGCTGCTGGCCCCCACCGCCTGGCGTCCGGATGACCATCGGGACGCTGTTCTGCCCCCCGAACATGCCGTAGATCTTCGCCGCATGGTTGACGATCTGATCGAGCGCCAGCAGGGAGAAGTTGATGGTCATGATCTCGACCACGGGCCGCAGCCCCAGCATGGCGGCACCGACGGCGATCCCGGTGAAGCCTTCCTCGGCGATCGGGGTGTCACGCACCCGGCGGGGCCCGAACTCGTCGAGCATGCCGGCAGTGATCTTGTACGACCCCTCGAACCGGCCGATCTCCTCGCCCATCAGGAAGACGTTCTCATCGCGCAGCATCTCCGCACGCAGGGTGTCGTGCAGCGCCTGGCGGTAGGTGATGACGGCCATGTCAGGCTCCCGCGGTGGGGTCGAGGGGGAAGAGCGGGTCAGCGGGCAGCCGCCGGGAGTCGTTCGGCACCGGCGTGGCGTAGGTGTAGTCGAACAGTGACTCGACCTCGGGGTGTGGGCTGTTCTCGGCGAACTCGACGGCAGCCGCGACGACCTCGCCGACTTCGGCGTCGATGGCGCTCAACTGGTCCGCGTCGGCGATGCCCTCGCTGATCAGGTGGTTGTGCAAGGTGGCGACGGGGTCCTGCTCCTGGACCGCCTGGACCTCCTCGGGATCGCGGTAGGTGGCGGGGTCGACGACGGAGTGCCCACGCAGCCGCCCGCTCATCGTCTCGAGCAGGAACGGCTTGTGTTCGGTTCGAGCACGCTCGACGGCCGCCGCCGCGGCGTCGCGCACGGCGATGACGTCGTTGCCGTCGACGCGTGCGGACTCCATCCGATACGCCGAGGCTCGCTTGTACAACTCCGGTTCCGCTGAGGCCATCTCGACCGTGGTACCCATACCGAGCTGGTTGTTCACGACCACGAACACGACCGGAAGGTCCCACAGGGCGGCGATGTTCAGCGTTTCGTGGAACGCGCCGATGTTGGTGGTGCCATCGCCCATCTGGCACATGACGACCTCGTCGCCGCCGCGGTACGAGATCGCCATCGCGGCCCCGGCGGCCAACGGCAGCTGCCCTCCTACGATGCCGTAGCCCCCGAGGAGGCGAACCTCGGTGTCGAACAGGTGCATGGAGCCGCCCCAGCCGCGGGCGACGCCGTCTGAGCGTCCGTACAGCTCGGCCATGACGCGGCCCGGATCCATGCCGCGGATCAGCGCGTAGCCGTGGTCACGGTAGTTCGTGAACAGATAGTCGCGCTCGGTGATCGCTTCCATCAGGCCCACGACGGTGGCTTCCTCGCCGAGGTTGAGGTGGCAGTAGCCGCCGATCTTGGCCTCGGTGTAAGCCCGTGCGGTCCGTTCCTCGAACCGCCTGACCAGCAGCATCTGGCGGTAATAGGTCAGCAGCTGTTTCCCGTCCTTGGTCGAACGGCGCTGCGGGCGCTTGCGCGCACGACTCGTGGTCGCCACTCTCGCTCGCCCCTCTCGTGTGCCGAGACGCTCAGATCCGGCCCGGCGGTGACCGGGCTACAAATGAAACGCTATCGTTTCATTCTTGGAAAGCATAGATCGGGGTCGCCATGGCAACCAACGAGGTTCGGCGGTCACCGGCGCGAGGCCGCCCGCGAGACGAGGATCGCGCTGCTCGGCGCGATGCGCTCCTGGAGTCGGCCATGCGCCAGTTCCTGAGCCGCGGGTACTCGGCGACCACCATCGAAGACGTCGCCGCCGGCGCCCGGGTGGCCAAGCGCACGATCTACACCACCATCGGCGACAAGGAAGAGCTGTTCGTAGCGGTGGTCCGGCGCCTCGGTGACCGCGCGGTCACAGCGACGACGGGCGACTCCGACGACCCCGTCTCGCTCCTGCACGCCTTCGGTGTCCGACTGGTGCGGCTGATGCTGTCCGACGAGGCTGTGGGGCTGCACCGGTTGGTGATCGGCGAAGCCGCCCGCTTCCCGGAGCTGGCCGAGCGTCACTACATGAACGGCTCTCATCGCTACATCGGCGTGTTGTGTGACCTCTTGGCCGCCTTGCCGCCCGGCGCCCTCGTGCTGCCCGCCGACCGCAACGGGCACGGCCTGGCGGCCCAGGCCGAGGCGCTGTTCACGCAGTGGCTGGGCGAGCGACACCGGCGACGCCTGTTCGGACTCGACCCCGCGCCTTCGGATGACGACATCGAGAAGCACGTCGCGACGGTGCTGCAGCGATTCGTGCGCACGGCTTGACGTGCACGAGGAATTCGTTCCTCCGCGCCGAGGTTCTGCGCCCGAAAACGGCGATAATCACCGCGATGCGCAAAGCGCGCGGAGACACGTCATTGCGCCAAGAGCTGGGTCTACCTCGGGAAACGCACGCTTGTAGGGACATTTCCGGACAAGGATGCAGGAAAAGGCCGGGCTTGCGTCACCGATTCAAGAACTCCACGTGACTTGATCACCCGCATGATGTATGTCAGCTGTCAAGCTGTGTAACGTTGCCCCAGATCCGGTTTGGACACCTGGCCGATTCGGCCGCTACGCACCGTCTTTTCCGGACCAGCCATGTCAAATGACACTTATTGGAGAACATCAGTGAGCACCATGTTGCTGCGCCGCCGAGGCGCAGCACGTGCTACCGGGGCCTTCGTGGCTGCCGCCGTCGCCGGCGGGTGCGTCATCGCATCCGCTGCGGTGCCGGCTCATGCCGACGACGACCGTGCCCCGTTAGCCGTGCAGACCTTCGCCGCTGCGGACTTCACCGACCTGGCAGCCGAGCTGCCGGCGGCGCTGCGCGAAGCGATCCAGCGTGACCTCGGCCTCGAGCCGGCGCAATATCTCGCCAATGCCGAAGCGGCGCGTACGGCGTCGGACGTGGCGGACTCGCTGCGTGCCGAAGGCGTGAACGTCCTGGGCTCGTCCATCGACGGCCAGGACGTGACCATTCACGTCGGCTCCGACAGCGACGTTCCGTTGGCCGAGGCCACCGGCGCCAAGGTCGAGGTCGGCGGGCTGATCGAGCTCAGCACCGAACGCGAGGTCCAGCCCGCCCGCGATCACAAGGGCGGCTACGGCTACGCCTACCAAACCAGCGAGCCGGATGAAACCGGTGCCTTCCAGCTCGGCCGGTGCTCGGCCGGGTTCAGCGGGTACGACGCTGACGGCAACTCGCGCTTCCTGACCGCCGGGCACTGCGGTACGGACACCGCGACCGGTGAGCAGCTGACCTACCCCGTCCACCACATCGAGCTCGACGAGCCGATCTGGGCCAGCGAGGACTGGGCGCAGGAGTTCCCCGGCACTTCGCTGGGCGAGTTCGTTCCGGGCTCGATGCACTACGGCAACGAACACGACGGCGGCCTGGTCGACGTCACGTCGGAGTGGGACGGGATCCCGCAGGTCGCGGGCTGGGCCGGCGGTGCCGGTAGCCCGGACGAGGCCTCGGTCGACGTCCTGGGGACCATCGGCGCGGTCGCCGGTGCGCAGGCGTGCAAGTCCGGCGCGACCTCCGGCTGGAGCTGCGGCGAGGTCCTCGTTCCGCAGGAGAGCATCGCCGTGGGCGACCAGCAGGTCACCGGGTTCATCTTCAACGCGTGCCTGCTCGGCGGTGACAGCGGCGGCTCGATCCTCGTGGGCAGCTACGCGCTCGGTGTGAACAGCGGTTCGACTCACGACGGCCGCACCGACTGCGACACCTGGACGCCTGCCACCGGGCCGGACGACACCAGCGGTGACTTCAGCATCGGCTACGCCGTGGCTGGCGGCGAGTACAGCGCCAAGAGCCTGTTCGGTGCCGACTGGGAGCCGGCGATCAAGATCAACACGCCGGTCGTCACCTCGCCCGAGGACGGCGGCGAGACCGGCCCGACCCCGACGTTCACCGGGACCGTCGAGGGCGCGCGCTCCACGCACAAGGTCCGCCTCGTGATCGACGGCGAGAACTCCTACGGCGGCGAGGTGACCAACGACGGCGCGTTCTCCGTCGACGTCACCGAGGCCCTCGAGCCGGGTGAGCACACCTACGAGCTGCAGGCCACGTACGGCCAGTACTCGAAGTCCGAGGTCGTCGAGGGCAACTTCACCGCCACCGAGGTGCAGGTCGAGCAGCTCGCGGTGGAGTCCCCGACCGATGGGCAGACCACCAGCGACGTCCGTCCCGACTTCACCGGCACCGGCCAGCCCGGCGCCACGGTCACCCTGACCGTCGGCGACGAGGTCGTGGGCGAGGCGACGGTCGGCGAGGACGGCACCTGGACCATCACGCCGGAATCGGACCTGCCGATCGGCAAGCGCTTCGACGCGACCGTCACGCAGCAGTTCGACGGTGACACCCAGGAGGCCACGGTGGCCGACCTCGGCATCAAGGCGCCTGAGGTCACCATCGCCGCGCCCGAGGACGGCTCCTCGGTCTCCGGTGACGTCGTCTTCACCGGTACGGCCTTCCCGGGGGCCACGGTCGGCCTGGAGATCGAAGGCACCGTCACCGAGTCGGGCGCGGTGCAGACCGCGGCCGACACGTGGGAGGGCGACCTCGAGGTCGACGAGAACGGCGCATGGACGTTCACCCCCGCGGAGCCGTTGCAGGACGGTGAGTACACGCTGACGGCGTCGGCCACGCTGGAAGGTGGCGACCCTGAGCTCACCGACTCCGAAGCCACTGTTTCGTTCACGGTGACCACCGGGGACGACGGTGCGGACGAGAACGGCGACGAGCAAGGCGACGAGAACGGCGACGACGACCTTCCCGACACCGGATCGTCCAACACCTGGATGATTTTCCTCGGGATCGGTCTTCTCCTGGCCGGCGGCGCAGCCATCGCCGTCCGCGCCAAGCGCAACAGCAGCGTCGCCTGAGGAGCGAGTCTGTTGGTCGGGGCGTTGACCTGGATGAATACATCGTGAAAGCGATGTGAAGGCAACGCCCCGTACCGTCAGTGACGGTCGGCTGGCCGCCGAGTCGGGTGGCCGCGGCCGTTGCCGGGATCCGTCGCAGAAAGACGGATGGCCCGCTCATGATCCGGCCCCGCAGGTCCGTGCCCGGCCTGCGGGGCCGCTTTCATGTCCGGGTGTGGCCTCAGTGGGCTTTCTTGGCGATCTTCTGGGCCTTCTTGAGCGGCATGTCCAGAGTCTCCTCCGGCAGCCGCCACACGTCGGTGCCGCCCATGACGTTGTACACGAGGATCTTGACTCTCGGTGCGCCCGGGCGCGGCGGCCTCGTGCTTCCCCGCTCGCCGGTGCCGCCCATGATCGAGAACCCGCCCACTTCGACGTCCACGGTGTCGGGGACGTAGATGTCGGCGCCACCCATCACGCTGATCGACACGATCGTGGTCTCGTCGGAATCGAGTTCGGCGTTACGCAGGTCGATCGTGTGCCCACCCATGATGGCCAACGCCGTCACGCGCTCGGCCACCCGCCAGCGTCCCTGCTTCTCGGTGCCGCCCATGATCGCGACGATCCACTTGGTGAGTTTGCGGCGGCGGGTCTCGGGCTCGGTGGCCGAACGAGACGCCGAATCGGTCGAGGGCAAATCGGCGACGAGCCGATCCAGTTCCTCCCGGGTGGTGGCCCGGTAGGCGAGGCCGATGCGTTCCTCGAGTTCGGCGAGGGTGAGTCGCCCGGTGGTGGCGTGCTCCGAGAGCGCCTCGACGACCTGTTCGCGCTCGAGGTCCGATGCTCGAACCGCGGGAGTGGAAGGCGTGGGCGGGAGGCGCCCGGGCTCGTCCCGGTCGGCAGGCTCGGAGGTCGGCGTCATGTCGCCAGGTTAGTCGTGGCCGGCAAGCGCGGCTACGACCGCTCGGTCGGCCGGCAGCCAGGACACCGCGTGCCACGAGCCGGGCTCCAGCCAGCGCAACGCGTCATGGTCGGCCATCGCTTCGGGAACACCGGACTCGACGACGGCCCACCACACCCGCATGCAGGCCTGGGCGGTCAACGGCCAGGCCCCGTCCACCGGCCCCAGCACCTCAGCGCCCAGCCGGACCGAGACCGCCAACTCCTCGCGCAATTCGCGGTGCAGGGCGGCCACCGGTGTCTCGTCCGGCTCCACCTTCCCGCCCGGGAACTCCCACCCTCCGGCCAGTTCGGCCGGGGCGCGGCGGCGTGCGGCGAGCAGCCGCTGCGGCCGCGCGAGGTCGTCGACGATCGCAGCGGCCACGACCAGCATCGTCGGCGACTGAGGGCGGTATTCGGTCATCTACGACATCCAGATGCAGGCGGGCGGATCGGGAGGTAGGGGTCATATGATCTTGGCACGTGCAGTATGGTCGGGCATCGTCGGAAGGACTTTGACCCGTGACCTTGTGGCAACCTCGGCACCGACGACCGAGTAAAACCCCCCTGTACCTGCGCCTCGGCTCTCTGGTTCTGATCCCCGTTCTCACGGTCGGCGCCATCGCGGTCCTCAACGAGGATCCGTCGTCGTCCGGCACTCTGCGCGTCGAGACCGAGAGTACGCGGACCTCCGACCGGCCCAGCGACACGACGTCGTCGTCGGCCACGGGCACCCCGTCCGATGCCGGCACATCGGGCACCCCCGGCGCCTCCGAGACCTCCGACGCGGCCAGCGATCCGCATGGCGACGGCGCGGACCGCACCGACGGGTCGAGCGGCGGCGATTCGAGCTCGACCGGCGATCCCGACTCGACCGGGGATCCGGACCCCTCCGGCGAGCCGGACCCGACCAGCGATCCCACGGACGACACCGACCCGGCCGAACCCGAAACGTCCGGCTCGCCGCGGCCGTCGTCCACCCCTGAGCCCACCGACGAGCCGACCCGGCCCGGCAAGCCGACGCCGACCGGAGAGCCCTCCACGCCGAACGATCCGACGCCCACCCCGTCCACGACGCCGACCGACCCGCAGCCCACCACTCCGGTACTCGCCCGGGACGAACAGGCGCTGATCGATGCCACCAACGCGGTGCGTGCGGAGGCGGGTTGCTCGCCGCTTCGGGCCGACGCTCGGCTCCTGGCCGCTGCCAGAGAACACAGCCGCGACATGCGCCAGCGGTGGTTCGTCTCACTGGTGAGTCCGGACGGCGAGACCCCGACCGACCGCGCTGAAGACCACGGCTACAGCGCACCCGTCACCGGGAACGTGTGGCGCGGGACCCGCAGCGCCGAACGTGTCGTCAAGCACTGGATGGCCGATGCCGACTCGCGCGCCCGGCTGCTGGACTGCAGCTACACCTCGGTCGGCGTCGGCGTCGAGAAGGGGTTGCTGCTCAACGCCTGGTGGTCGCAGCTCTTGGGACGCGCCTGATCTGAAGCGCGCCGGAGGGCGCCCTGGGTCCGGAACTGGTCGAAAAATCGCTCGCTGCTCGCGCCACACCGATCTAGCGTGTGCCGCATGTCCAGCGCACAACTGGCCCCGGTCCGGGTCCGCGCCGCCGCACCGGCGAACCTTCCGGGCTTGCCGTCCGGCGTCGATCTGACCTGGCGGGCGCTGACCCCGGCCGATGTTCCAGCGTGGTACGCGCTGACGGGCGTGGCCGACGACGCCGACGACGCCACCGAGCGTCGCTCACGAAGCGAACTGGCCCAGATGTTCGAGGGCGGCTGGCGGGACCCGGCCCGCGACTCGGTGGCCGGTTTCGACGCTGCCGGCCGAATGCGTGCGTATGCGTGGTCGGAGTTCCGCCCCGCCACCGAAGGCACCCACGCCACCGTCCTGTACGGCACGGTGCACCCGGACGATCGCCGCCGTGGGATCGGCCGGGCGATCCTGGCGTGGAGCGAGGCACGCTCGCGGCAGCAGCTGGCCGCCGCGGCGGTCAATCTGCCGGCTCGGATCCGGTTATTCGTCGACGAGCACCACGTCGCGGCGAGACGTCTCGGCGAACGCTCCGGCTTCGAACCGCGGCGGTGGTACATCGGGATGCGTCGAGACCTGGCGGCGCCGCTGCCTGAGATTCGAGTCCCCGACGGCGTGACGGTACGTCCGTATGCCCGGTCGTGGGACGAGGCGGTCCGGCTCGCCCACAACGAGTCGTTCGCCCGCGACCACTGGGGCTCGAGTCCGTTCGATGCCGAGGTGTGGCAGGTGAACGTCGTAGGCACCGATGCGTTCCGGCCCGATTGGAGCTTCGTCGCGCTCGACGCCGCGGGCCTGGTGGTCGGTTACCTGATCTCCGGTGCCTACCACCAGGACTGGGAGCCCCAGGGCTACACCGAGGGCTGGACCGACCTGCTCGGCGTCCGCCGCGAGTGGCGGCGGCAGGGCCTGGGCGGCGCGCTGTTGGTCGCCGCGATGCGCGCCTACTCGGCCTCGGGCATGCAGTACGCCGGCCTGGACGTCGACACCGCGAATCCCACCGGCGCCCTGGGCGTGTACACCCGGTTGGGCTACGAGCGCGAGACCGGCGCGGTCATGCTGACCAAAGAGATCTGAGCCGCGATCAGCCGCGCCGCCGGTCCTCAGCGCACGTCCCGCCGGCGAAACGACACCACGCCCACGACGATCACCGCGGCCGCGAGCCCGGTCAACGTCAGCGATGCCGCCACGTCCATGCTGCCGCCCGGTAACCGTGGCGTGTGCTCGAACGGCGACAGCTCGAGCACCCAGTCGGGCAGCCGGATCAGCGAGCCCAGCATCGCGGCGACCACGCAGCCGGCCAGAATCGCCCACGCTGTGACGGCCAGTCGAGGCAGTAGGCCGATCAAGAGCACCGTGGCGGCGGTGAGCAACCACACTGCGGGCACGTGCGCCATGGCCGCGCCGGCCAGGCGTGGGATTTGCTCGGCGTCGCTGGTCAAGATGCCGTAGGCGATTCCGGTCCCCAGACCTCCGGCGACAGGCACCACGATCGCAGCGGCGAGTGGCGCGACGAGGTGGCTGAGCAACCATGCCGGCCGGCTGAGCGGGGTGGCCAAGATGGGTTCGGCCCGCCCGGCCGACTCTTCGCTGGTGATGCGCAACGCCGAGGCGATGGCGCAACCGGCAGCTGCCAGTGACAACAGCAGTAGCGTCAAGGCCAGGAACGCCTCGGTCGGGTTCGCGCCGTACGCACTCACCCACTCCTGCAGGTCGTCGCTCTCGGCGACGATGTCCTCCATCTCGCGTGCGACCGATCCGAAAGCCAGGCCACCGAGAAACACGCCCACCGTCCAGCCGATCAGCGACGCCCGCTGCAGACGCAGTGAGAATCCCACCTGGTGGAGCAGTGTCGGTGACGCCGACGCCGGCCCCGGCCGCTGCGGTACGAGTCCCGCCCCGACATCGCGCCGATTCTGCAGCGCGACGGCCATGGCGACCAGGAGGGCGGCAGCGCCGAGCGCGATCAGCAGTGGCCACCAGCGTTCGTCGGCGAACGGGCGGGTGGCCTGTACCCAGCCGAACGGCGAGAGCCAGGACAGGCCGGTCTCGCCGACGTCACCGGCCGCGCGGATCACGTAGGCGGCTGCGACCACCGTGCCCGCGATGGCGTTCGACCCTCGTACGTGTTCGGTGATCTGACTGGTCACCGCGGCGACGGCGCCGAAGACGATGCCGATGCCCGCCAGCGCGGCTCCGAACGTGGCAGCTCCGGCGGCTGAAACGTCGAAGGCGGTCATGATCGCCGCCACCGCGGTCCCGACGGCGATGTTCATCGCCACCATGACGATGACCGCGGCGGCCAGCGCGGCATGCCGGCCGAGGACATTGGCTCGCAACAGCTCGAGGCGTCCGGACTCTTCTTCCGCACGGGTGCAGCGGCCGATGATCAGCACGCTCATCAGCGCGACCGCGACCGAGAGGTAACCGCCGACCTCGAACACCGTCGCCCCGCCTGCGGTGTCGACGGCGTGGCCCGGTCCATTGAGCGCGGTGGCCGCCGGGCTGGAGCCCGCCGTCTCGGCGTAGCCGGCCAGGTCGGCCGCGGTGGGGTAGAGACTCTTGATGCCCGCGGTGGTCGCCGCGAGGAGCCCGGTGAGGGCTGCGAGCCAGACGGCAAGGCGGACCCGGTCGCGGCGTACGTTCAGCCGGGCCAGATGCATGGTTCCGGTCAGCGTGCTCATCGGGCGGCCTCGGCGGGTTGCGGTTCGGTGCTGGTGTCGTCGCCGGTGCCGTAGTGGCGCATGAACAGCTCCTCGAGTGAGGGCGGTGCGCTGGTGAGGGCTTGCACGCCGTACGTCGTGAGCGCACGCAGGGCTGCGTCGAGATGGTCACCGTCGACGTCGAATCGCACGGTTGCGCCGTCGACGGTCAACCCGTGGACCCCGGGCACGCGGTCCAAGTCGTCTGCCGGGCGGCTGGTCGTGGCTTCGATGCTGGTCCGGGTCAGGTGCCGTAGTTCACTCAACGAGCCGGACTGCACGGTGCGCCCGGCCCGGATGATGCTGACTCGGTCACACAGCTTCTCGACCTCGGCCATGATGTGGCTGGAGAGCAGGACCGTGCGCCCCTCGGACTTTGCTTCGCGGATGCATTCGGTGAACACCGCTTCCATCAACGGGTCCAAACCGGACGTCGGCTCATCCAAGATCAACAACTTTGCGTCGGAGGCAAGCGCGGCCACCAGGGCGACCTTCTGCCGGTTGCCCTTCGAGTAGGTGCGGCCCTTCTTGGTCGGGTCGAGGTCGAAGCGCTGCAGCAGGTCGGCGCGGCGACGTGGATCGAGCCCGCCGCGCAGCCGGCCGAGGACGTCGATGACCTCACCACCGGTCAGCGACGGCCACAGGTTCACGTCACCGGGGACGTAGGCCAGCCGCCGGTGTAGGTCGACCGCGTCGGACCACGGGTCGCGCCCGAACATCGTCGCGGCTCCGTCGTCGGCGCGCAGCAGCCCGAGCAGGATGCGGATCGTGGTGGACTTTCCGGCGCCGTTCGGGCCGAGTAGGCCGTGCACCTCGCCGGTGCGCACCGTCAGATCGAGTCCGTCGAGTGCGCGCGTGCGGCCGAAGTGTTTGGTCAACCCGCCGACGTCGATCGGCAGAGACATCAGGCCTCCTAGAGCTGAGAGTTACTGTCAATTAGTAGTAACTCTCGCATACGTAGGACGCAAACTGCAAGTGACTGTCAGTTCTTCCAGGAGGGCGCTACGATCGCAGCAATGGCGGCCGAACTCAGCTTGCGCGAGCGCAAGAAGCTCAAGGCGATGCGCCACATCCAACGGGTGGCCGTCGACTTGTTCGATCAGCATGGCTACGACGCGGTGTCCATCGAACGCATCGCGGCCGAGGCCGAGGTGTCACCGAGTTCGATCTACCGCTACTTCGGCACCAAGGAACAGCTGATCCTGCACGACGAGTACGACCCCGTCGCGGTCCGGGCGCTCGACAACGAGTTGGCGGCCCGCGACCCGATCACCGCGCTGCGCAAGGTCATCACCGAGATGGTCGAGGTGATGATGAGCAACGACGACGAGGACCTCGTACGCCGCCGGATGAGTTACGCAGTGACGGTGCCCGCCGTGCGGGCCGGCATGTATCGCCAGGGTGACGAGGTCAATGCCGACATTCGGGCGCTGCTGGCCAAGCACACCGGCCGGGACCCGAACGAACTGGAGATCCGGGTCCTCGTCGCCGCGCTCGTCGCTGGGTTCCTGGCGAGCATCGAGTACTGGCACGACAGCGGCTATCGAGAATCGTTGCACGAGGTGCTCGACCGTTCGCTTGACGTCATGACCGGCCTCAGCCTCGAGTGGCGCCGAGCGAAAGCCCCTACTGGGTGAGGCGGGCTCGCTCCAGGAACGTCAAGACTGCGGCATTGAACGCAGCCGGCTGCTCCATGGCCAGCGTGTGCCCGGTGCCCGGGATCACCGCACTCGCGGCGAACTGTGCCTCGGCTTCAAGGCATCCGGCCACCGTGTGGATGTCGGTGGAGTCGAGGTCGCCCACGAGAACCAGCACTGGCGGGGTGAGCTCACGCAGGCGGGTGAGCGCGCCGACCTCGCGCATGGCGCCGGAGGCCGCGGCATGGTTGCGGACGACGTCGGTGGCCATCTGCCGGCACCGTTTTCGCACCGAGGCATCGACCTGGTCCGGTCCTCGATGGGGCCCGTCGACCCAGGCCCGGAGGAAGTACTCGACGTAGCCGTCGAGATCGCCCGCCTGCGCTGCAGCCGACTGCCGCTGCATCAGCTCGAGGATTGCGGGATCGGTGAACTGCATGCCGCTGACGCCGGGACTCGCCAGCGTCATCATGTCGACCAAGTCCGGGTAGGTCAGGGCGAAGTCGATGGCGATGCGCGCGCCCGTGGACAGCCCGACCAGCGAGGCTCGGGGAACGTCGAGCCCGGCGAGCAGATCTGCGAGATCGTCACAGGCGGAGTAGTCGGCAACCGGTGTGGACGAGGCGCCGTGCCCGCGTGCGTCGTAGCGGATCACGCGGTAACCAGCCCGGGCGAAGACGTCGACCTGGTCGTCCCACATCCGGTGGTCGAGCATGCCGGCATGGATGAGCACGAGCGGGTGGCCGGCCCCGCGGTCGTCGACGAACAGCTCTCCGTCGCGAACGGGTAATCGGCCACTGGTCATCGTGCGAAGCTCCGTTCTCTACCGAGTCAGGGCCGCCCGAACGCAGGCTGGGCGACCCTGACGCAACGTATGACAGATCAGGATCCGATCGGTAGTGGTGTCCATGTGGTGGGCACCATGACCGACATTTGCCGCGAACCTTCAGCCGGACGGGTCGGCGAGGCGAACCGAGGCGATCAGCCAGCCCCCGGCCGGCTCGGCGTACACGAGCCCGAGATCGAGCTTCATGCCGGAGTCGTAGGTCAGCACGCCGCGGGTTTTCGTGGCCTCGCCGGGATCGTCGACGTCGACGTCGACGAGCGTGCCCGTCGGGATGTCGGCGACGCGCACGTCGCGATACATCGCCGCCTGCTCGTCGGTGAGCCACGAGGACACCGCGGCGAACCACGCCTGCTGACCCAGCGTCGTCTGGGTGAAGGTCCGGCCGAATCCCGTCGCCACTTCGGCCCACCCGCCGGCCGAAGCGCCGATGACGTCAGCGGTCCCTGTGATCGACGGCGCAGCCGTCGACGATGGCGACGACGTGGACATCGGCTCACTTGGTGTGGCGGAGACGGGAGACGAGCCGGCCGAGGGCAGCGGCACCGGACGAGGGCCGGTGGAGAGGATCGCCCACACCGCGCCCCCGCAGGCCAGCGCCGTCACGGCGACCAGCAGCCACAGCCAGTGCTGCCGAAGGAATCCGATGACGCCGACGGCACGCCCGGACACGCGAGCTCGTGGCGCAGGGACGACGGGAAACGTCACAGCAACCCGTCGTCGTCATCAGCGTCGGCGAGCCTGCGCTGCAGGGACGTCAGTGGATGATCGGGCGGGGATGCCGGCAGCGTCGGTGGCCACGGCATGGCGTGCGCATCGAGCACGGCGCTGAGCGTGTGGTCGGCTTCGCGGGCGCGGCGCTGCAACAGCGGGAGCAGCAGCGCCTGGCCGAGATCAAACGGATCGGCCGCCAGCGCGGCGAGGGCCGCATACAGCGACCGCCGCGCGGTCAGGGCGTCGGCCGCCGCGTCGAGCTGGTTCCTGGTGTCGTCGAGTTCGGGCATGGGGGTGAGAGCTCCTCCCACAGGTGGGGTGTCTACTGCCTGTGGGTGCGCAGCGTGGGTGCTTCGTGACACCTGCGGCGACGATCTGGTAGCACGATGCGTCGTCCCGACGAGGCCGTCACAGTCTCGTCGTCACCTCGACGGTCGCCTCGCCGGTGGCTTCGAGCGTGGTGATGCCGATGAGCGACAGGATGCGCGCCGGTTCGGTCGTATCGGTTCGAACGACGATGGTATTGCCCTCCAGCGTGACCGAGCCGGCAACGCCGGCCGCGGACAGGTGGTTTCGGGCGGCGGCGACGGCGCGGCGCCGATCGAGACCACTCGAGCCGGTCACCACCGACCCGCTGATGTGCTGACCGGCAGCCCGTGCCGCCTCAGCGGCGACGTTGTCGGCGCGCTGCTGAGCCGTCATTTGGGCGCGGCCGTCGAACACCAGGCCCACCATCGCGATCAGCGCCAGGGTGACGACTGCGAAGATCAAGGTGATGCTGCCGGTGTCGCTGCTCGTCCTGAGCCTGGTCGTCCGCGTCATCCGAGTGCTCCTCATCGTTCGCGGTATGTGTCGACGGGGCTGACGGCGGTTGCGCGGACGGTGACCGTCGGCAAGGCCAACGGAAGGTCGGCCACCTTGAGCGGACAGCTCACGGTGACCGTCACCCGGCCCGGATCGCCGAGGGCCGCTCGGAGCCCGGAGGTGTCGACCTCAACCGTCGTGCTCAGACAAGCCAGGCCCTGATCGGCCAGGGAGCGGCGGGCGACTTCGGCTGCGGCCGTTTCCCCGGCCGTCGCTGTGCGTTGCAGCGACGCTGCCCGGGCCGCGTCCGCAGCCGCCTGCTCGACCGTCCCGTCGGCCAGGGCGTGTCGGCCGGCGAACGTAAGCAACGCGATGAGCAGGAGGAGGCCCGGCGCCAGGACCGCCATCTCGAGTGTCGCCGAGCCACGTTCGGCGGCGCCCGCACGGCCTGCGCGGGTCATGGATCGGTCCATCGGCGAATCGGCGCCGTCGACGACTGCGTCACGTCGATCATCCATCCGGGGATCAGCGTCGTCGACGCAGCCGACACGGTCACGGTGACATCGTCGGCACGCGCCGACTGGGTGATGGTGCGCACGCTCAGGATCGAGTCGCTCCCGGCGCTGGAGATGAATTCGGCGGCACGCTCGGCTCCGCCGTCGCCGTTGTTCATGCTGGCGGTGCGGGCACCTTCTTGGGCGGCGGTGAGCGCGATGTTGCGCGCGTGGAACCAGATGCCGGCGTGCACGATGCCGAAGATCAGCAGGAAGACCGCCGGCCACAGAATGACGGTCTCCAGGGTGGCCGAGCCGCGGTCGCGCCCGTACCTGCGCGGACTCGATCGATTCGACGGGACCACGGAGTCAGCCGATCTGCATGGCGACGGGAGCGGCCAGGATCAACATGAACACCACCGACGTCGCCGCCAACGGTGCCGTGGCACGCTCGGTTCGCGCGCCGGCGCGGGCTTGGTCACCGGCGAGGATCTCACTGCGCATGGCCGAGGCCCTGGCCCGCAGGATGTCGTAGACGGTGGCGCCTTCGTGAGCTGACATCTGCATCACGTCGCCGGTCTCGGCGAGTTCGGGCAGCCGGAGTTCCTCGCCCACGGTGCGCAGCGCGTCCCAGGCTGGCGTTCCTGCCCAGCGGGCGTGAGCGAGCTCGTCGCGCACGCGGTGGAACGCCCAGGAATCGCCGATCTGGGCGGCCGACTCGAGCGCTTGTGTGGTTCCGGCACCCGCCGCTCGTTCGAGCGCGACGAGGTCGATGTACGAGGTCATGGCGCGCTGGAACTCCGCCCGTTTGGCCTTGGCCAGGTCTGCTGCGTTGTACAAGGGCAGGTATGACAGCGCGATGGCAGCGACGATGCCAGCCCCGACCGGGACCGTGAACGGCAGCGAGATGCCGTTGACAGCCAGGGACAGGGTGCACGCCCACGGCAGGCACAGGCCGATCGCACCGTACAGCGCTCGCTCGCCGAGGAACTGCGGCACGCTTTTGCGGAGCAGAGCCAGATCACGGTGCGGCACGTGCAGCAGAGCCGCACCGGCCGCCCGCCGCAACACCACCCGGCCGAGGCGGTCGGTGTAGCCGTTGTCGCCCACCAGGTCGGCCGTCGCCGTCGCGGTGCCGGTCAACCGCGCCGCGGTATGCGCTGGATGCAGCTGCCGTGTTCGTCGGCCGATGAGTTCTCTGAACAGCAGAATCAGTCCGGAGCCCGCGCCCAAGCCCAGCACGACGGCCAACTGCGTGGTGGACATCATGGGCCTTCCGCATCGGCGCCGGCCGCGAGGATGCGTGGCTGGCGTGGGGTGGTCGTGATCTGTCGCATCCACACCAGGCACCCGACGTAGCACGCGAGCAGCCCGCTGAGGATCAGCTGGCCGGTGGCCGTCCGGTAGGGGTCGGCGTACGGGCTGAGCAGCATCAGACCCAGCCCGGACGCGCTGATGATGGTCACCAGGCGGGCCGTGGTGCGGCCTTTCGCCTGTTCGGCGTCGATGATCCGGCGGGCTCGCACGTCGTCACGCACGGCCGCCGCGAGACCGTCCAGCACACTGCTGAGCTGGTTACCCCGCCGATTCGCGCCGAGCAGCAGGGCGGCGACGAGGAAGTCGCCGGTGGCGTCATCGAGATCGTCGGCGAACGCCCGCAGCGCTGCCGAGATGTCCCAGCGCGCCTGCAGCCGGGCGACCAGGCGAGCCACCTCGGGGCGAATGGGCTCCGGCGACGAGCGCAGGCTGGCCGTGATGGCCTGCTCGATGCCGATCCCGACGCCAAGCACGCTCGACAGGTTCTGCGCCCACTCGCTCATCGCCTCGAGCCGGGCGATCTCGGCCTTGCTCGACGACGTCTGAAGCAGCACCGGCAGCCCCCACACGGCCGCCGGAATGATCAGCACGGCAAGCACCCATCCGGTGATCAACCACACCGCGACGCCCACGCCGGCGGCCATGGCCACGCGACGCCGTGAACGTCGCTGCTGGGGCGTGTGCCCGCGCAGCGCCGCCAGCCGGCGCCGGATCCGGTCGTGGCGCGGGGTGCCGGCATCGACGCGGACCTTGACCGAGCCGAAGCCCGTCGCGGCCAGTCCGGCCAGGCCCGCGATGGCGGTCACGGCTGCGAGCGCCGGGATCACGCCGGGCCTCCTGGTCGATGTGTCCGTGGGTCGTAGCCGTGTGCCGCGAGTTCACCGATCCAGGTCGGCGCGGACGCCGGAACGAGGCCGGCTCCGGACCGCTCCTCGAACACGTCGGTACTGGCCGGCATGCCCCGCTCGCCGGGTTCGAGCGCGACGATCTGCGCGACGCGACGCTGCCGGCGCACCGGTGCGTCCGGGTCGTAGCCGCCCTCGCGTCGCTCGACGTGGACGATCAGATTGACGTGCTGCGCGATCTGCCGGTAGGCGAACTCGGCGGTGACGTGCTGGCCGGCCTCCATGGCACACGTCACCAGTCGTTCGATGGCGGCGTGGGCGGAGTGAGCGTGCACGGTGGACAACGATCCAGCGCCGGACTGCATGGCCTTGAACATCGGTAACACCTCACGCCCGCGGACCTCTCCGACGATGAGGCGGTCGAGATTCATCCGCAGCGCGTCGTAAACCAGTTCGTCCAGCGAGATCTCACCGGCCACGCGTCCGTCGGCGCCTCGTTCACCACTGCCGGTGCGCGCCTCCCAGGCGATGATGCGGTGGTGGCGATCACGCATGTGATGCAGCCCGAGCTCGTACTCGGTCTCGATGGTGCCGAGCTTCTCCTCCGCGTGGATCTCGTTGGCCAGCGCTCGGACGAGTGTCGTCTTGCCGGCACCCATCGACCCCGACACCACGATGCTGCGACGGGCGCGAACCGCGGCGCGCAAGAACTGTGCGGCCTGCGGAGGCAAGGTCGTGCCGTCGACGAGGTCGTCGAGATCGATGTCGACCAGCCGGTGCCGGCGGATGACCACGACCGGCTGGTGGGTGGTCCAGCCCGACGCGGCGAGCCGGTGACCGCCGTGCAGGTGGAGGTGGAGACTCGGGCTGGCGGTGGAGAACGTGCGCTCGCTGGCGCCGCCACGCGTGGCCAGGAACGTGAGCATGTCGATGAGCTCGTCTTCGGAGTCGACGATGGGCGGTCGCCTGCTGATGACGCCGTGGTGATCGATGACCACCACGGGTTCGGCGCCGTAGACCTCGATGTTCTCGATGGACGGGTCGTCGACCAATGGTTGCAGCCGGCCCAAACCGAACAAGGAGTCGAAGATCGCCTGCGCCAACTGTGTCTGGTGGTCGACGTCCATGGCCCCGGCCCCGGCGGTGACCGTCTGGCGAACGTGCTCGTCCAGGATCTGGGCGATGACCTCGCGGCCCACCGCGCGGCGTTCGTCCTCGGCGGTGTTTTCGTCGACCTGGTCCGCCAAGCGCGCAGCTGCCTGTTGCCGGAAGGCACGTACCTGAGCCCAGTCGACGTCGCCGTCGGTGTGCTGCTCGGTACGAGCCGGGGCAACGGTGACCTCGGAGCGTGGGTGCACCGGGGGCATCGCGCTGAGAATCTCGCGGGGGCTTCGGGACGGCCTGGTGAAGGGAACAGACGCGGGCTCGATCACTGGCGGCCGGTCGAAGATCGGCAGCCGCGTGATTTCGTCGTCGGCCGGCTCGTTCATGCTCATACGCCCACGCTCCCCCCAACGCGCGCGTCGGGGTGACCGGTCGGCCGGCCGAGAACCCGCCGCCGGCGGTCGTCGACGTCAGCCAACTCGGCGATGGCGGCCCGCCCGGATCGGATCAGGCGCGAGTTGCCGACCCGAGTGAGACTCGTACGTACGCGCTCCCGGCCGTTGACGCGTTCGGCGGTGAGCGGATCCCAGGCGACGCTCGCCCACACCGGCAGGGTGGTGGCGTCAGCGGCCTCGTTCGCCCGATGTGGCCGCCCGTCGCCGACCAGGAGAAGTCCGCGCCGTTCCATGACGGCGTCGGCTTCGGTGCCAGGCAGCTGATCGGCGTTCGCGCGGACGGCCACGAGGTCGTCCAGTCCAGTCCGGCTCACCACCGCCAGCAGGTCTGCGGTGCGTAACAAGGGGTCGGGTCCGTGCCGCATGCCCAGCCGTCCTGCGTCGACGATGACATCGACGCCGTGGCCCGAGACTGCCTTCAGCAGCGTGGCCAAGGATTCCCAGAACGTCTCGGTCAGACTCGCCGCCTGCGCTCGGGTGGCGAGGCCAGGCAGCACCAGTCGGCCTCGGTCGTCGGTCAAGGCGATCGTCTGACCGCGGAGCGTGTCCAGGTTCAAGGCACCGCCGCGATGGGCGAGGGCCAAGTTGATCAGGCTGAGCTGATGGTCGTACTCACCGCGCAGGTGGCCCGCCTTGATGCTGCTGCTGCCGCAGACGTCGGCCTCGACCAACAAGACCGGGCGTGGCCAGGCCAAGGTGAGAACCAATGCCGTGGTGGTGACGCCGGGGGCGCCGCGCGCGGACGTCATCGCGATGACCGTCACTGCTGTTCGTCCTCATCGGAGGCTGCATCGGGTTCCTGCGCGGAATCCAGCACGATGGCCACCCGGCCGGTCGCGACCCGGGCGGCGAGCTCGCCGGCGACGTCGTCATCGACGACCACGTCGACGATGACCTGGCCGTGATCGGTGATCCCAGAGACGCTCACCACGGTGGCGGGGATGGACGGTGGTGACTCGGCGGGGGGATCGTCTCCGGGGTTCGGAGTGTCGAAAATGCGCACGGGATCGCCCGGAACCATCTCGTGCTGGGGCAGCTGTGCTTCGGTGACGGCGACGCCCACCACCGTCTCACCCGCCGCCGGGACGGCGGCGGAGGTGACGGCGCTCTCCGTCAGCAGGGTGCCGGCCGTCAGGTCGGCGGCGGCGTGCTGGCCCACGATTCCGTCGCGGCGGTCGGCCGGTATCGGTGCGACCGCGGGGTCCGGGGCCGCGCGGGCGATGGTGAGGTCGTCGGTGGTGATGATCTCACCGCGGTGGACGTCGGCGGCGACGGCCAGCACCTGTGTGGTGTCCCCGGAGAGCTGGGCCAGATAAGCCGCTCCGGCGCCGCAGACCGCGAGCAGGCCGACCCCTAGGCCGATCAGCGCGGGACGTCGACGATAGCGCGGGTCGGACGTTCCGATGTCGCGCACGCCCGTAGCCCCGCTCAGGCCGGGGTCGATCGTGGGACGCGCCGGGGCCTCGACGGGGCCGTCGCTTGTTCGGGTCATGCGCCTTCCCTAGAAGCCGTAGATCTACATGGACGCCGGCGGAAATGGTGGCCTGACGGTGCGGAACCAGTGCGGAGGTGAAACGGGCGAGCAGTGAATGCTAGTAATGCCGTCGGTGTTGTCAAACAGGGGTCTTCCTGACGTCGAGACGGTTGTCTATCTCAGGGATGAGCGCTGTGCTCGCGTACAGCTGAGGCCAAGCGTTTGGTGGACCTCAGGCAGCGCTGCCGGACGGTGGCCGGCTGCAGCCCGAGGGTCTGGGCCACCGCCAGTGCACCACCCTTCTCGCCGGGAGCCGGGCAGTAGACCCGGCTGAGCAAGGAAGCGTCGTCGGGGCTGATGACTCCGGCGTCGACACCCCAGGCGAGCGTGGTGAGCAGTTCCGCCGCCGGTGCGGGTGTGTGCTGGACGAACAGCGCCTCGCCCGACTCCAAGACATGGTCGTCGACAGCGGAGGGTGCGTGATCGTCCACCGTCGAGGTGAACGCGCCGAGAGCGTCCATGCACAGGTTCACGGCGACTTTGCGCGTTCTGCGCGTGACCGGGTAGGTGGCGATGCTGTGCCACAGTGCGGCGACGGCCGCTGCCGTGAGCTGGTCGATGTCGCCGCGAATCCCTGGTGCACCCTGCCGGTGGGCGCGGCGCGCGAGGTTGACCGCGCGGCCGAGCATGGCTTGCAGCACCAGCCGTCCGGCGACGGCGTCGCCGTCGACGATGTGCCGCGTGAGCAGACCGATCAGGATCGAGTCGGCTGATTCGGGTTGCGACCTGCGCGCCTGGGTGACCACGTCGAGCGCGTCGGCCAACGACACGCACGCGTTCAGCGCCGGGATGTTCCAGCGTGCCGGCGGGCGCCGGTGAGCCATGGCGCTCCACTCGGTGTTGAGCTGATCGGTGATCAAGGTCATCGAGGTCATCGAGGTTGTGGTGCGACCGGGAGTGGCGGTGGTGGTCACGGGTGCTCCTCGCCGTGGATATGCAGGGGATACGGACCCGTTCAGCCGACCGGGCGGTGGTAGCCCTGGGGATAGCCCTGGCCGGGTCCGAACGGCGACGAGCGGTTGCCCTGTATGGATGCCGGTTGCCCTGAGTGCTTTCTCCACGCAGGCATAGGGCACCCTGGACGCCTTCCTTCGGCGGTCGTGTCACACGCCAGGACTCACCGTCACCCACAGGTCACGACAGGCTCGACGAGGAGGCTTGTGATGATCGGCTCGAGGCGACGGCGCGCGGCGTCCGCGGCGGATGTCGCGCGCGGATTGGCCGCATTGGTGGTCTTGACGGTTCTCGTCGTGGGTGTACCGGTCGCGCTCTGGGTGATCGACGGCTCGCCACTGCCCAGCGCGGTCCCCGCTGTGTCGGACGTGTGGGCAACCATCACCAGCCCGGACGACGGCACGTTCTTTCTCGACGTTCTCGTCTTCGCGGGCTGGCTGGGTTGGGCGACGTTCGCGGTGAGCGTGCTCGTCGAGATTCCCGCCGCTCTGCGCGGCGTCCGAGCCCCGGCACTGCCCGGATTGGCCGCGCAACAGCGCGCTGTGGCCGCGCTCATCACCGCGATCGCAGCGATCGTCCCGGCGTCCCAGATCGCTGCGGCCGAGACCGCGCCGTCGTCGGCTCCCGCGCAGCAGGGTCCATGGCAACCTGCGCCACCGGTGACCACAGCGTTGGTCGAAGGCGGATCGGCGACGACACCCACTCCGGACGCACCCACATCACGGACGCATGAGGTCGTGGCCGGCGACACGCTCTGGGCCATCGCTGAGCAGCATCTCGGCGATCCGAACCGTTACACGGAGGTCTATTCCGCCTCGACCGACACGGTGCAACCCGACGGCCGTCAGCTCACCGATCCCGACCTCATCGTGCCCGGCTGGGTTCTGACGTTGCCGTCCGCCGGCGACCGGGGGACTTCGGAGCAGAGCCGGGTCGACCATGACGAGCCCGCCGAGGAACGTACCCGAGCCGCGGAGCCCTCCGCTACGGTCGAACGGGACGAACCTGCAGGTGCCACCGAAGATGCAGTATCCATGACCCCGACCGGCGCCATCGGCGGACTCGTGCCCGAGGAGGCGCACGCCGCTGATGACGGCCTGGCGGCGGACACCGGCGTCGGCGAATCGCGCGACGAACCAGGGCCCGGCGGATTGCTACGCACCGCGGATGGCGTCGGCGCGGTGCTGGCCGCCGGATTGATCGCCGTGCTGGCCGCGCGGCGGGCGGTGAGCCAGCGGCGTCGCCGGGCTGGTCAGCGCTTGTCCACCGGCGCCACGGGCGATCGCGTGATCGAGATCCAGATGCGCCACGTCGCCGACGCGCCCGCGGTGGAGTTCGTGGATCGTGCGCTGCGCACCCTTGCCGCCACGCTGCATGCCCGCCGCCGAGCACTGCCGGCCCTGCGTGCTGCCCGGCTCACCCGCACGATGCTGGAGCTCTACCTGGACACACCCGACGAGCTGCCCGAACCGTTCGTCGATCTCGGGGAGCGACGAGTCTGGGGTCTGGCGGTCGGCACTGGTGCGGTTCTTCCGGCTGCTGCCGCGCGAGAACATCCGGCACCGTTCCCGGGCCTGGTCACGCTCGGCCACGACACCGAGGACGGGCTCCTGTTGGTCGATCTCGAGCATCTGCGCTCGCTCGCC
>NZ_DAHVSH010000169.1:0-4373 GCF_027324685.1 Haloactinopolyspora sp. | reverse complement strand
ACGATCAACGGCGGCAGCACGGCCGCCAGAACCGTCAGCCAGGGCAGGAGTACCGTC
Source organism: Haloactinopolyspora sp. (assembly GCF_027324685.1). Taxonomy (NCBI): domain Bacteria; kingdom Bacillati; phylum Actinomycetota; class Actinomycetes; order Jiangellales; family Jiangellaceae; genus Haloactinopolyspora; species Haloactinopolyspora sp. Next base: position 4,316 of record NZ_DAHVSH010000169.1, on the reverse strand, counting down.
TCGAAACCACTGGTGGCCAGCGCGAGCCCAGCAGCTCCGATCAGCAGCGTGCAACGGCGCAGCGAGGTGCTCAGCACGGTTCGCAGCGCCAGGCCGCCGGAGTGGTAGGCCGTCAACGACGGCGCCGCCACCGCGAGCACGATCAGCACGGTTCCGACCGTCGACGTCTGCAGATGCGCGACGAGATCGCTCGAGCCGTCGTGCAGGGCAACGGTGGCCCCGGCGCCGGCGGCCACCACCGTCGGCACGATCAGCACGGTTGCGCAGGCCCACAGGTCGGCGCGCCCGCGTAGCCCGGCCGTGAAGTCCGGCGCCCGCAGGGCGAACACCGCCACGTATCCGACGAACACCGAGACGTCGGCGAACAGCAGACCCCACGGGCCTGTCTCCAGGGTCAGCGGGGCCTGCGTGTGCGAGTTCTGGGCGGCCACCAGGACGATCAGCGCGAGCGCCGCCATGGTGGTGAGCACGGCAGGCCCGTTCCACCGGTGCTGACCGGCCAGGGCGAGAGCGAGCAGGGGGAGCCCGAGCAAGGCGACTCCCACCCAGCGTGGTGCGCCGAGCAACGAGCCGAGCGCAGCGCCGCCGAGGCCGGCGTTGAAACCGAGCCAGCCGGCCATGCCCAGCGCCATGAGCGCGGCGACCAGACGCCGGTCGCGCCGCGGCGTGTAGGCGTCGAGGATGTCCGCCAGTGACCATCCCTCGCCGTGCGGTGGTCGCAGCCCGAGGCGACCCTGGGCCAGCAACAAGCACATGATGGCCGTACTGCCGAGCACCAACGCCGCCGCGGGCATGGGGCCGTCGTGGCGATCGGCGATACCGGCGCCGAACACGAGGGCAGCCGGCGACGTGCCGATGGCCAACCAGGCCCCGGCGGTGTCCCACCACCTCCGTTCCGCAACGATGGCCGGGCCGGATGCGCCCGGGCGGCTCGGCGTCATCCGTGGTGGCCGCTGGCACCGAGCAGACCGCGGATGTTCCTCGCCAGAGTCTCGAAGGCCGGGCTGGACATCGTCGTGCCGTAGTCGCGCTCGGCGGGCAGATCGACGTCGTACACCTCGTGGATGCGTCCCGGCCGCGGTGTCATGACCACGACCCGCTGGCCGAGATAGACGGCCTCGGCGATCGAGTGCGTCACCAGGACGACCGTGGTCGAGGTCTCACGCCACAAGCGGTGCATCTCGACGTTCATGTGTTCCCTGGTGAGCGCGTCGAGTGCACCGAACGGTTCGTCCATGAGCAGGACCGGAGGCTCGTGCAGCAACGCCCGGCACAGGGCCACCCGCTGCTGCATGCCGCCGGAGAGCTCATGCGGCAGCGCGTCTTCGAACCCGGACAGGCCGGTCAGTTCGATGAGGTGGTCGGCTCGCGCTGCGGCCGCGTCCTTGTCCATCCCGCGCATTTCCGCCTGCAGGAGGATGTTGGCGCGCGCACCGCGCCACTCCAGCAGGGCTGCGCGTTGGAAGGCGAAACCGATGTCGCGCTGCGGCTCGCGGACCGCGTTACCGAGCAGCATCACCTCACCCTCGCTCGGCTGGACGAGCCCGGCGATGATCTTGAGCAGGGTCGACTTGCCGCAGCCCGACGGGCCGACGATGGTGACGAACTCGCCCGGCTCGACGGTCAGCGAGACGTCTTGCAACGCCGTCGTGCTCTGGCGCTTCGACGTGAACGTACAGGTCAGATTGCGGATCTCGATCGTGGCGGTCGCGGGTTGAGCAGAATTTCGCGGCATGGCTGTCTGTGGCTGCATCGGCTCACTCGGCTTCACTGAACGACGGATCCCAGTACGTGGCCGGCTCGCCCGCATCGGTGAGGTCGGCGTGCTCGGCGAGCAGATCGATGGTCTCCTGCCACTGCGCTTCGGTGTTGACGCCCGGTGTCCCGGCCGTGTCGAGTTGCAGCAGGCCGATGCTCTTCTCGAGCTGATCGCGTAGGACGTCGGCCGGCGGCGTCTCGCCGGCGTTGTCTTCCATGGCTGCCGCCGCGGCCTCGGGATCCTCGGCAGCGGCCTCCCATGAACGTTCGGTGGCGCGGACGAACGCGCTGACCAGTTCAGGATCCTCGTCGATCGTTTTCTGGTGGGCGATGATGCCGGTGCCGAGCAGGTTCATGCCGAACTCGGAGTAGAGCAGTACGTCGACGGTCTTGCCGCTGAGATCCTCGATGGTCGGCGCCTGGTCGTGGAAGAATCCCATGATCGCGTCGGCGCGTCCTTCGACCAGCGCGGCGATCTTGCCGGCCGGGTCGACGTTGACGATCTCGACGTCGTCGGGGTCGACGCCGTTGACCGACAGCCAGGCCGGGAACGTCGCATACATCGCGTCGCCGGGTGTGCCGGCCACGGTCTTGCCGACCAGATCAGCGGGTTCGGTGATGCCCTGGTCGGCGAAGAACTCCACCGACGAAGGCCCGGCTTGGAGGTACACCCCGAGGCTTTTCACGGGCATGCCCTCGCTGATCCCGTTGAGCAGGGGAGGGGTGTCGGCCCAGCCGAAGTCGGTCTGCGCCTGCGCCACCTGCTGGACCGTGGTGCCCGATCCGCTGCCCGGTTTGATCTCGAGGTCGATGCCCTCCTCCTCGTAGATACCCTCGGCCACGCCGTAGTAGAAGGGCGCGTGCTCGCCGTACGGAACCCAGTTCAACGTCATCGTCACTTCGGTCAGGCCGCCGTCCGCGCTGGTTGTGGCGTCGTCATCGCCACCGCAGCCGGCCACGGCGAGCAGGCCGGCCGCGGCGGCGGTGAGCAAGCTACGTCGCATGGTGAGCACCTTTCTCGGGCTGGTCGGTCAGGACGTGGTCATCGCGATGCCCTGGCGCCGACTGGCGTGCCATGGGATCAGCAGGGCTTCGGCGAGCTCCACGAGCACGAAGAGCGCGACTCCGAGGACGGACATGAGGATCAGGTCGGCGAACAGCAACGACGAGTTCAAGTTGCCGCTGGCCAGGAGCAGCACGTAGCCCAGGCCCTCGTCCGCACCGACGAACTCGCCCACCACCGCGCCGACGACGGCCAGCGTCGCGGCCACCTTGAGCCCGGCGAGCAAGTGTGGGAGTGAGCCGGGGAACCGGATCTTGCGGAAGGTTTGCCAGCGGCTGGCGCCCATGGTGGCTGACAGGTCCAGCAGTTCCGGGTCGGTGGAGCGCAGGCCGGCGACACCGGAGATGACCACGGGGAAGAACGCGATCAGCACTGCCAGGATGATCTTCGGCTCCGGGCCGAAGCCGAACCAGACCACGAGGATCGGTGCAATGGCGATCTTGGGGATGACCTGGGCGAACAAGATCAGCGGATACAACGCCTTCTCGAGGGTCGACGAATACACGATGAGCACCGCGGCCAGGAGCCCGGCCAGCGTGGCCAGCAGGAAACCGATGACGGTCTCATACGCGGTGACCCAGGTGTGTACGGCCAGCATCTCCCGGTCTTCGAGAAGCGTGGCCCACACCGCGCCGGGCGTCGGTACGAGGTAGCGGGGGAACAGCTCAGCTGCGGTCACGGCCCACCACACCACGCCGATCAGCGCCAGGAGGACGGCGGGTCGCCATACGGCTGCGGCGAAGCGGGCGAGGTGCTCCAGGACGCTGCGCTGGTCGGTGGCGTCGTGTCGTGGCCCGGCCGGCCCGCGTGGCGACCCTGCACTCGTCGTTCGGTCGCGGCTGGAAACGTCAGTCATCGAAGAACTCGTCCTTGTCATCGGCGGCTGGGATGGCGACGACGAGCATGCGGAGGTCACCGACGGCGCGATGGCGGCAGCCAGGCGGGATCAGGAACGCACTGAGCGCACGCGCCGGGTGCGCCGTGCCGTCGAGTTCGACCGTGCCTTCTCCGTCGAGGACGATGTACAGCTCGGTGGCCGTGCGGTGGTAGTGGGTCGCCGCGTCGCGAACGTCGAGTAGGTGCACGCTGGCGGTCCCGGGCCGTGCGTCGACGAACGCCCGACGGGTCGATCCGCACGAGCACGCTTGCGCCTCGATCGTGTCGAGTTGAGCCGTCGCAGGTTCACCCATGAACCCCTCCTCGACCGGAAAACGCTTTCCGCGTCACGGTGACGTTACCGTCCGTCCCGCAGCAGGTCAAGGGTCCGGTGACCTTCGAACGTCGCGGTCGTCGGTGCGTGGTGGCGGGGTTCGGCGAGTGTCGGTGGGGTGCTTCAGTCCGTGGTCGTCGCAGCGTCGAAACGGCGGCGAACGGCTTCGCGCAGCGCCACGCGCGCTCGGTCGGCGACCGCCAGCGCGGCCAGACCGCCGGTGGTGGCGATGGCCAGGGTGGCCACGGCGCGGACCTGCGCCGGAAGCTGGCCGAGCGGGCCCCA
>NZ_DAHVSH010000116.1:0-29510 GCF_027324685.1 Haloactinopolyspora sp. | reverse complement strand
GCGAACCGTGCTGAGCACCTCGCTGCGCCGTTGCACGCTGCTGATCGGAGCTGCTGGGCTCGCGCTGGCCACCAGTGGTTTCGAGACGGTACTCCTGCCCTGGCTGACGGTTCTGGCGGCCGTGCTGCCGCCGTTGATCGTTCCGCTGGCCTTCGAAGCGCGCTCGCGGCGACGCGGGAGGACACCCGTGTCGGTCAGCGCGTGGAGCTGGCTGCCGGCCGCCGTGCTCGGCGTCGCGTTGACAGCGGCGGGAGTACCCGGTGCCGCCTTGGTGGGCCTCGCAGCCGCCTTCGTGTCGACTGCCGCGGTGCGCGGACACGGCCGGATGCGGACACGCCGGCTCGCCCGGCGCTAGCCGGTCAACACCGCGAACGGCGCAGGTCACGGCTTTCCGGCCCGGCGGTCCGGGCAGGTCGACGACGGCCGCGGCGAACCGGCACAACTCGCTGCGCTGTGTTGACGTGGTGACGCCGTCCCCGTATGGTCTCGGAAAGCGCTTACCGAGTCGCAGAACCACTGCTCGATGCGGCCCGTTCGACGCACCGGAGGTGCCGGACATGCCTCGCTCAGCCTTGATCACGACGCTCGTGGCCACCATGTCGGCAGTTGCTCTTCCCGCTGCCGGCCTCTCCCTGGGCGCTGAGCCCGCATCAGGGCTGACGAGTTCGGCCACGACGCCGCCAGTGTCGGCCCAGCAGGCCGAGTTCGACGCGTTGGTGTTCTCGAAGACGACGAACTTCTACCACGATTCCATCCCGGCCGGTGTCGCGGCGATCGAGGCGCTCGGGGCCGAACACGGGTTCAACGTCGTCGCCTCGGACGATTCGGCGATGTTCACCGACGAGTCCCTGGCCGAGTTCGAGGTGGTGATCTTCAACAACACGAACTCCACCCCGGCCGCGGGCAACCTGCTCGACGATGACCAGCGAGCGGCCTTCCAGCGCTACATCCGAAACGGCGGCGGCTTCGTCGGCATCCACTCGGCTTCCGGCACCGAACGCGACTGGGACTGGTACGGCCAGTTGGTCGGGGCGTTCTTCGCCAGCCACCCACCCGTGCAGGAGCTCGAGGTGGAAGTCGACGATTCGTTGCACCCCTCGACCAGCCACCTGCCTCAGGAATGGGTACGCACCGAGGAACCCTACGACTTCGCCACGAACCCCCGCGGTGACGTGCACGTGCTCGCCAGCTACGACAGCACGTCCTACGACGGCCACACGATGGGCGCCGATCACCCCATCACGTGGTGCCAGCACTACGACGGCGGGCGCTCGTGGTTCACCGGGATGGGTCATGCGTCCTCGGCCTTCACCGACGAGCCGCTGTTCGTCCAACATCTGCTCGGCGGCATCCAATGGGCGGCCGGCGTGGTCGACGGCGACTGCGCGGCCAGCGCCAACGAGAACTTCGAGAAGATCCAACTCGACGGCAACACCGACGACCCGTTGGCCATGGACATCGACGAGCAGGGCCGGGTGTTCTACGTCCAACGCGGCGGGGCGCTGAAGTACTACGACCCCGACTCGGCGCGAACCCACCTGGCTGCGACGTTCGACGTCCTGGTGGAGCACACCCACGGCATGCACGGCATCGTCCTCGATCCCGAGTTCGGCGAGAACCATTGGCTCTATGTCTATTACTCGCCGCTGGACGACGACGTCAGCCGCGTGTCGCGGTTCACCTTCGACGAATCCACCGGCACGCTGGACATGGACTCGGAGAAGGTGCTGTTCGAGATCAACTCTCAGCGCGCGGTCAATGCCCACGAAGGCGGCGGGATGGATTTCGACGCCGACGGCAACCTCTACGTCGCCACCGGCGACAACTCACTGCCGTGCTGCAGCGGCTACGGCGCCACCGACGAACGGCCGGGCTTCGAGCACAGCGATGCGCAACGGTCGTCGGCCAACACCAACGACCTGCGCGGAAAGATCCTGCGGGTGCACCCGGAGGACGACGGCACGTACACGATCCCCGAGGGCAACCTGTTCGAGCCGGGCACGGACCAGACCCGGCCCGAGATCTACGTCATGGGGTTGCGCAACCCGTACCGCATCCACGTCGATCCCGAAACCGGCTGGCTGTACTGGGGCGACGTCGGCCCCGACGCCAGAGTCGACAGCGAGACCCGCGGCAGCAAGGGCTACGACGAGTACAACCAGGCGCGTGAAGCCGGCTTCTTCGGCTGGCCGTACTGCATCGGTGCGAACCACGCCTACAACGACTTCGACTTCGCCACTGGTGAGTCCGGACCGCTCTACGACTGCACCGGCGGACCGGTCAACGACTCGCCCAACAACACCGGGCTGGCCCAGTTGCCGCCGGCGCAGCCGGCTTGGTTGCCCTACCCGTACGACACCTCGCCGCAGTACCCGGAGCTGGGCGAAGGCGGGCGCCTGGCCGTCGCCGGCCCGACCTACCACTTCGACCCGGACCTGGACTCCGAAGCCAAGTTCCCGCAGTACTACGACGACACCGTGTTCATCGCCGAGTGGACCCGCAACACGATCTTCGAGGTACAGCTCGACGAGAACGGCCGGCCGGCCATCATCAACCCGTTCCTGCCCGGCGTGGAGTTCTTGCGCCCCATCGACCTGCAGTTCGGGCCGGACGGCTCCCTCTACGTCATCGAGTGGGGCAGCAACTACGGCGGCTCCGGACGCGGTGACCCGAACACCGACTCCGGCATCTACAAGATCAATTACGCCAAGGTCGGCGAGCGCTCGCCGGTGGCCAAGGCGAGTGCGACCCCCACGTCCGGGCAGCCGCCGCTGACGGTGGACTTCTCCAGCACCGGCTCCGGCGACCCTGATGACCATCCGATCACCTACGCCTGGGACTTCGACGCCGACGGCACCATCGACTCCACCGAGGCGAACCCGTCGCACACCTACACCGAACGCGGCGACTTCACCGCCCAGCTCACCGTCACCGACCCGACCGGGCGTACGGGGGTCGCGAACATCCCGATCACCGTCGGCAACACCGCGCCGGTGGTCGAGATGGTCGAGCCGCGGGACGGGCAGGTCTTCGACTTCGGCGCACCGATCGACTTCGAGTTGACCGTCTCCGACGCCGAGGACGGCAGCTCGATCGACGGCACCATCGACTGTCAGCGGGTCATCACCCAGCCCGCGCTCGGGCACGACCAGCACGGTCACCCGTTGGAGCAGTATCGCGGCTGCAGCGGAACCATCCAGGCGATCATCGACGACGGCCACAGCGAGATCGACAACATCTTCTACATCGTCGACTCGACCTACACCGACACCGGCGGCGACGGCGCCTCGGCGCTGACCGGAGGCGACTCGGCGATCCTGCAGCCGCGGCTGAAGCAGGCCGAGCACTGGACGAACGCCGGCGAGGTGGCGCTGTTCGACACCGAGGAAGGCGACGGCGGGCGCATGGTCGGTGACATCGGCCACGGCGACTGGGTGTCGTTCGAACCGGTGAACCTGCGCGGCATCTCTCAGCTGACCTTCCGGGTGGCCTCGGCCGGTAGCGGTGGCACCATCGAGCTGCGCGTCGACAGCGTCGACGGACCCGTCATCGGCCAGGTCGATGTCGCGCCCACCGGCGGGCCCCGGGTCTTCGAGACCGTGACCGCGCCGGTCGACGACCCGGGCGGATCACACGAGCTGTTCCTCGTGTTCACCAACGACGACGCCGACAGCTATCTGTTCAACGTCGATTGGATGCGCTTCGAGAACCCGCTGACCGACCCGTTACGTGCGGTGCGCGGACAGCTCGGCGACCTGCGCGCGGCCGTCGACGACCATGCCGACGTCCTCGACGACGAGGAGGTGCGGTACCTGGACGAGCTGGCCGGCCGAATCGCGTCGGCGATCGTGGCCGCCATCGACACGGCGACGTCAGCCGGGACCACGGATCCGGCGTTCACCGAGCATGTCGATGCCGCGTTCACGCACGTCACGAGTGGTCAGCGGTGGATCACCGAACGCCGCGACCGCGGCGATCTCGCCGGCGACGTAGCCGGCGACCTGCTGACCCCGCTGGACACGTCGTACGCGGGGCTGTCGGACGTGGTGTCCCGCCTTTACCGGGTGCGCGCCGGGCTCACGCTCGACGACGGTGACATCGTCGGCGGCGAGTCGGTGCTGGTGACCGCGACGGTGGCCAACGACGGACGGCGCCCGGTCCGCGAACCCGCGGCCACACTCGAGGTGCCCGACGGGTGGCAGGCCGACGAGGTCGACTCCACCGGCGGCGACATCGTGCGACCAGGCGAGACGTTCACCCGGACCTGGCAGCTCACCGCGCCGCCGGCGGCCGAACCGCAGGAGTTGCAACTCACCGGCGCGGCCACGGTCATCCATCGCGGACGGGCACCGATGACGCTGCCGGTGACGGCGGAGCTGACGGTCCGCCCGGCGATCGAAGCCACGGCGCTCACGGTCGCTGCGCCGGCGTTCGCAGGCCACGAGAACACCGCCATCGTCACCGTGGCCAATCACCGCGCCACCGGACCCGTGGACGTCGACGTGACGATCGACGTGCCCGAAGGGTGGACGGCCGGTGCGGCCACGACGACGGTGCCGGCCGGGTCGTCGGAGCAGGTCGAGATCGCGGTGACGCCGCCGTCCGGCGGGCCTGAAGCCGGAGAGGTGACGGTGCCGACGCTCACCGCGGTCGTGACGGCCGACGGCGTCGCGGTGGCGGGGGCACCACAGGCGGCTACCTACGCCGTTCCGCACGGCGCCGACCTCGCACTCGCCCTGGACGGTGGGTCGGCCAACAGCCCGGTCCTGGAGTCCTACGCGCGATTGGCGCCGGAGGACGCGTGGGATCCGGCCCGGGGCTTCGGCTGGACCAGCGGCGCCCCGCAACAGCGTGACCGCGGCGGGCCCGACGCCTTGCGCCGAGACTTCGTGCTGGACAACACCGGTCCGGGCGTGCTGCGGGTCGCCATGCCACCGGGACCACACGTGTTCTGCGTCCTCAGCGGTGATCCGAGTTATGCCACGTCGGGATTCGTGGTGGAAGCAGACGGCGAGGTGGTCGTCGACGCCGGACCGACGCTGCCCACCGGCACCTACGCCTGGCAGCAGTTCACGCTGGACGGCGGGGCCGAGGGCCAGACCGTGGACCTGCGCCTGTCCAGCCCCACCGGCGACTACTGGCGGATCCTGTCGCTGATCGCCCGGCCCGGGTGAGAGCAGGTGCGTGCGATCGTCTGCGGTGAAATCTCCGGGAACCGCTTGTCGCTGCTCAGACCTGTTCTGCAGGCTGGGACAGCGCGGATGGCGCAGACCCTGGGGGTGTTCCGGTGGAACTCGGCGTGCGCAGTGTCGACCAGACCGTCTCGACCGGCGACCTGCCGGAATGGGATCGCGTCAAAGCGTTCGTCGACCAGGCGTACCGGCACAGCCTCGACGTGCACGACGGCGCTGTCACCACCCGCATCCCGGCGCTGTCCCAGGCCGATCCCGATCTGTTCGGCATCTGTGTCGCCGAGGTGACCGGCCGCACGTACGGCGCCGGTGACGTCGACCACCCGTTCTCGCTGCAGTCGATATCCAAGGCGTTCGTCTACGCCCTCGTGTGCGAGGCCGTGGGTCACGACGTCGTGATGGACCGCGTGGGCGTGAACAACACCGGGCAGGCGTTCGACTCGGTCATGGCGATCGAACTCAACGACGGGCACCCGATGAATCCCATGGTCAACGCCGGGGCCATGGCGACGACCGCCCTGGTGCCCGGCGACACACCCGAGGCCAAGTGGGCCTTCGTGCAACAGGGCCTGTCCCGGTTCGCCGGCCGCGACCTGCGTCTGGACAGCGAGGTCTACGCGTCGGAGGCCACGACCAATCAACGCAATCTGGCGATCGCGCGGTTGCTGGAGAGCTACGACCGGCTCGACGTCGACCCGGTGGCCGTCGTCGACGTGTACACCAGGCAGTGTTCCCTCCTGGTCAACGCCCACGACCTCGCGGTGATGGGCGCGACGCTGGCCGACGGCGGCGTCAACCCGCTGACCGGCGAGCAGGTGGTACCCGCCTCGGCCTGCAACGACACCCTGGCGGTGTTGGCCACCAACGGCCTCTACGAGCGCTCCGGTGAGTGGCTGTTCGAGATCGGTGTGCCGGGCAAGTCCGGCGTCAGCGGGGGCATCGTCGCCGCGGCACCGGGCAAGGGTGGCATCGCGACGTTCTCACCCCGCCTGGACACCGCAGGCAACAGCGTCCGAGGGCAGCGAGCCACCGCCTTCTTGTCCCGCAGCCTGGGGCTGAACCTGTTCGCGTCCAAGGTCCATCCGCACAGCCGTCACCGGTGAACCGGCGCCACCTCGGTGCTCACGGCGCACGACACGCCCGCTCCGCCGCTGCCTTCGGACGCTGGCGGGACCCCGACCGTCGGCATGCCGATCAGCACCCCCGGTGTCGACGGCGCCGTACCGCTCAACCGCTCGTAGGCGTCACCGGCCCGCGTGCGGCGCACCTCGAACGTGCCGCCCTGCCGGGCGGAATCGGCGACCAGATGGTGCGGTGCGGCGTAGGTGACGCCGACGGTGACCATGTCGCCGGGCCGCGGGACCTGGGCTTCCGCGGTGTCGTCGGGGACGGCGAAGTGCACGAGCCGGTTGTCTCGCGCTCGCCCGGACCAGCGGCGCGTCTGCCCGTCCTTGCGCCCCTCGCCCTCAGCGACCAGGACCTCGACGTCGTGCCCGACCAGACGCTGGTTCTCCTGCCACGCGATGTCTTCGACCAACGCGGTCAACCGCTGGTAGCGCTCTTTGACGACCTCGGGAGGGACCTGGTCGTCCATGTCCGCCGCTGGTGTTCCGGGCCGCTTGGAGTATTGGAACGTGAAGGCCGAGGCGAACCGGGCTTCGCGCACCACGTGCAGGGTCTGCTCGAAATCAGCCTCGGTCTCGCCGGGGAAACCGACGATGATGTCGGTGGTGATGGCCGCCTCGGGTAAGGCTGCACGGACCTTCTCGACGATGCCCAGGTAGCGCTCTTGGCGGTACGAGCGCCGCATCGCCCGCAGCACGCGGTCGGAACCGGACTGCAGCGGCATGTGCAGCTGCGGCATCACGGCCTGCGTCTCGGCCATGGCGGCGATGACGTCGTCGGTGAAATCGCGCGGATGCGGGCTGGTGAACCGAACCCGCTCGAGCCCGTCCACAGCGCCCACCGCGCGCAGCAGCTTGCCGAAGGCGAACCGGTCACCGAACTCCACGCCGTAGGCGTTGACGTTCTGCCCCAGCAACGTCACCTCGACGACACCCTCGGCCACCAGCGCCTCGACCTCGGCGAGCACGTCGCCGGGGCGGCGGTCGCGCTCACGCCCGCGCAGCGCCGGAACGATGCAGAACGTGCACGTGTTATTGCACCCGACACTGACCGCGACCCACGCGGCGTACGGGCTCTCGCGCTTGGACGGCAGGTTGGACGGGAAGACCTCGAGTGCCTCGGCGATCTCGACCTGGGCCTCCTGCTCGACCCGGGCCCGCTCCAGCAGCACCGGCAGCGAGGCGACGTTGTGCGTGCCGAACACGACGTCGACCCACGGCGCCCGCCGGACGATCTCGCTGCGGTCCTTCTGCGCCAAGCATCCGCCGACGGCGATCTGCATGCCCGGCGTCTTGGCCTTGACCGAGGCCAGGTGGCCGAGATTGCCGTAGAGCTTGTTGTCGGCGTTCTCGCGCACCGCGCACGTGTTGAGCACGACGACGTCGGCCGTGCTGTCGGCACTGGCCTGCTGATAGCCGGCGTCTTCGAGCAACCCGGCCAGCCGCTCGGAGTCGTGGACGTTCATCTGGCACCCGTAGGTGCGAACCTGGTACGTGCGCTCATTCATGACCCGTCCAGGGTACGACGACACACCGACATGCGCCGCGCATGGCCACAGCCGCTGTCCGCGCACGGACATGACCGGCGGCGCACCGGGCGGTCACGGCCGCGTTGGCACCGTTGAGCTGCAGTCGTGTCCACTTCGTAACCCGATCCTGTCCCATGTGGGCACAGCCCGCGGATAGGTTTCCTGCATGGCCGCGAGCAACGAGCCCGACGTCTTGTCCACCGGCATGCAGGCCGCCGTGGGCGAGCCGCTGGTCCAGATGCAGAACGTCAACAAGTCCTTCGGCTCCCTGCATGTCCTGCAGGACATCAACCTGTCCGTCCAGCGCGGCGAGGTCGTCGTCGTCATCGGGCCGTCGGGGTCGGGCAAGTCGACACTGTGCCGCACCATCAACCGACTCGAGCCCATCGACTCCGGCACCATCACCCTGGACGGCCAGCCGCTTCCCGCCGAGGGCCGAGCACTGGCGCGGCTGCGGGCCGACGTCGGCATGGTCTTCCAAGCGTTCAACCTGTTCGCGCACAAGACCGTGCTCGACAACGTCACGCTCGGTCCCATCCGGGCTCGCGGCGTGAAGAAGGCCGAGGCCGAGTCGTTGGCCATGGAGCTGCTCGAACGCGTCGGCGTCGCCGACCAGGCCCGCAAGTACCCCGCGGCGTTGTCCGGCGGCCAGCAGCAACGCGTCGCCATCGCCCGGGCACTGGCGATGCGCCCGAAGGTCATGCTGTTCGACGAGCCCACCTCGGCGCTCGACCCCGAAATGATCAACGAGGTCCTCGATGTCATGACCAGCCTGGCCAAGGACGGCATGACGATGATCGTCATCACCCACGAGATGGGCTTCGCCCGGCGCGCGGCTCACCGGGTGGTGTTCATGGATGCCGGGCGCATCGTCGAGGAGGCCGTTCCGGAGGACTTCTTCACCAACGCCAAGAGCGAACGGGCTCAAGATTTCCTGAGCAAGATCCTGACGCACTGAAACACCGCACATTCACGAAGGAGTTGACCTGCATCATGGCCACCAGAAGTGCGGGCCGCACGCGACGGGCGGCATTCGCCGCCGTGGCGGCCGGCTGTGCCCTCGTTCTCGCGGCGTGCGGAGGCGACGACGAGGAACCGAGCGTCGAGGTCGAAGAGAACCCCGACTTCCCTGCGGGCAGCACCATGGCCGAGCTTTCCGAGGCGGGCTCCATCGAGATCGGCGTGAAGATCGATCAGCCCGGCATCGGCTACCTCGCACCGGGTGAGGACATGCCCAGTGGGTTCGACATCGAGATCGGGAAGATCATCGCCGGAGCGCTGGGTATCGCGCCTGAAGACGTCACCTGGACCGAGACCGTCTCGGACAACCGCGAGCCGTTCCTGCAACAGGGCAACGTCGACATCGTCATCGCCTCGTACTCCATCACCGACGAGCGGCGCCAGGTCGTCGGCCAGACCGGGCCGTATTACGTCACCGGGCAACAGATCCTCGTCCGCGAGGAGGACAAGGACACCATCACCGGACCCGAGCAGCTGGCCGACGTCAAGACCTGCTCGGTCACCGGGTCGACGTCGCTGTCCAACGTGGTCGACGACTACGGCGCCGAGCCGGTGCCTTTCGACACCTACTCCGACTGCCTGACCCAACTGCAGAACGGCTCCGTCGACGCGATGACCACCGACGGCGCCATCCTGCTGGGGTACGCGGCCCAGGCGCCCGACGAACTCGAAGTCGTCGGCGAGGCGTTCAGCGAGGAGCGCTACGGCATCGGTTACCAGCACGGCGACACCGAGTTCTGCGAATTCATCAACGACACCCTGCAGGAGGCCTACGACGACGGCTCGTGGGCCGAGGCCTTCGAGGCGACGCTGGGCGAGTCGGGCGTCGAGACCCCGGATCCCCCGGAACTGGACGCCTGCCAGTAGGCCGAGCGTCATCCCCGCCGGCGCGGGCGTGTATTGAGCGCCGGCGGGGTCGCCACGTTCAGGGAGGAGTTTCACCGCTGTGTACCGGTCCGAGTTGATCTCGCGCCTGTCCGATGGGTTCATCGTCACGCTGCAACTGCTCGGCTGGTCGATGCTCATCGCGACAGTACTGGGCACGCTGCTGGCCGCGATGCGTGTCTCGCCGATCGCGCCGCTGCGCGCCGTCGGCGTCAGCTACGTCAACATCTTCCGGAATACGCCGCTCGTGGTGCTGTTCCTCATCGCCGTCGTGGGCCTGCCCGAGTTGGGCCTGCTGACCGGTAGCTTCTTCTGGCGCGCCGTCACCGCGTTGTCGCTGTACACCGCGGCCTTCGTCTGCGAGGTGCTGCGCTCGGGCATCAACACCGTCCAGGCCGGGCAAGCCGAGGCGGCGCGAGCCATCGGGCTGACGTTCGGACAGACGCTGCGCCTGGTGGTGCTCCCGCAGGCCTTCCGCAACGTGATCCCGCCGCTGGCCAGCGTGTACATCGCGCTGACCAAGAACACCTCGGTCGCCTCGGCTTTCGGCATCCTGGACCTGACCTACCAACTCAGTGACCTGATCGAAGACTTCCCAGGCTCGCTGTACTGGAACTTCTTCAGCATCGCGGCCTGTTACATCCTGATCGTGGCGGTCATCTCCGGTGCCGCCGCGTTGTTCGAGCGGCGCGTGGGGGTGTCCCGATGAGCTCGGTCCTGTACGACACCCCAGGCCCCACGGCCCGACGCCGTCACCTGATCGGCACGGTCATCGGCACGCTGGTGCTGGCTGCGGTTCTCGGGTGGGTGCTCTGGAAGCTGTGGTCCGAGGAGCAGATCACACCGGACCAGTGGGAGGCTTTCACCCAGCCGACCATCATCAAGGCGCTGTGGAACGGCCTGCTCGACACCCTGCGCGCTGCAGCATTCGCCATCGTGCTGGCGGTCGTGTTCGGCGCGATCCTGGCCTCCGGACGGCTCTCCGACCACGCGCTGCTGCGGTGGCCCAGCATCATCGTCATCGAGTTCTTCCGCGCCGTGCCCCTGTTGTTGCTGATCTTCTTCATCTTCCTCGGCTTCGGATCGACCTTCGGCACGTTCTACTCGCTGGTGCTGGGTCTGATGCTGTACAACGGCGCGGTTCTGGCCGAGATCTTCCGGGCCGGGATCATCGCGGTGCCGAAGGGGCAGACCGAGGCCGGTTACGCCATCGGCTTGCGCAAGTCGCAGGTCATGCGCCTGATCCTCGCCCCGCAGGCGGTGGCGTCGATGCTGCCGGCGATCATCAGTCAATGCGTCGTCGCACTCAAGGACACCGCACTCGGCTATGTCATCGGCGCTTCGGGCATCGTGCGCACGGGCGAGCAGATCTACATCTCCCCGCTCTACAACAACCCGCTGGCCACCGGCTTCGTCCTGGCCGCGGTGTTCATCGTCATCAACTACTCGCTGAGCAAGCTCGCCACCTGGATCGAATCACGGCAGCGTCGTGAAGGCCGCGCGGTCGTGAGACGGGGAGCCACCGACGCCGCAGCCCCGGCGGCCGGATGATCAGGCCGGTGGTTCGAACAACCCGATCTCGGCCGCCGAGGCGTGCCCGCGATAGCCGGCCAGGACCTCCAGCCGGACGTAGCGGGCCTGCGTCGCCGGCCAGATCGCGAACGTGCCCTCGGTGTCCAGGGCCCACCAGTGGCCCGTCGTGGCGGGGGTGAAGGTCGATCCGTCGGTGCTGAGCGCAACGGCGTACGCCGTCACGGTGCCGCCGTGCTCGCCGTCCTGGCGCGGCAGGTAGGTCAGCGCGGTGACGGGCCGCACCTCACCCATGTCCACGGTGAGCGCGTGCGGCATCGGAACACGCGGGTCGTACTGGGAGTGCCAGAACGTCGCCGGATCACCGTCGAGCACGAACTCGGCCGCATAGTCGGGCTGCTGCGCGCTCGTGGCCGTGGCGACCAGGTTCCCGGCCGGAATCCGTGGCAGGCCTCGCGACGCCGTCGTCACCGACACCTGCGTACTGCCGCGGAACCGGCTCACCCGGCCGGCTGCGTCCACGCCCACCACCCGGTAGTGCCAGGTCCGGCCGTCGGCTGGCAGGCCACTGTGCAGGTGGGTGGTCCACGGCACCCGGACCTTCAGCGTGGCCTGCGACGGCGAGAAGTCGGACAGCGCAGCCCCGTAGACGACGTAGTGATCCATGGCCAGGCCGGGCTCCGGGGCCTCCCACTCCAGCACGACCGTCTGCGACACCGGCACCTGCGTCGTCGTGGCGCGCAGGTTGCGCACCGGTGGGAGCCGGGGACCGGCCTGGCCCGCCGCGGTGATCGATGCGTGCACGCTCATACCTCCTGCAGCCCGGGGTGGCCCGCTTCGACCACGAAACTCCGGCGGGTCGATACCGGCGCGCCGGGCGTCGACACATACGGGACGACCCGGTAGTCCGAGCGCCACCGCCCACGAGTGACGTGACATCGCACGTAGCCGCGTTGTCCGTTGATGAACGCGAAGTGCGGATTGGTCTGCAAGTCGGTCGGAG
The DNA here is from genome assembly GCF_027324685.1 of Haloactinopolyspora sp. Taxonomy (NCBI): domain Bacteria; kingdom Bacillati; phylum Actinomycetota; class Actinomycetes; order Jiangellales; family Jiangellaceae; genus Haloactinopolyspora; species Haloactinopolyspora sp. Next base: position 17,227 of record NZ_DAHVSH010000116.1, on the reverse strand, counting down.
CCCACCAGGGCAGGTCCGTGCCGTCACCGGCCGAGCTCACCGAGGTTCCGGCGAACTCCGAACCAAGGGTCGCGGAGTCCGGATCGGTGAAGTCGGCCTTGATGTCGGCCGCGATGTTCAGGTGGATGTCGCCGGTGAGCACGATGAAGTTGGGCACCGGCGCCTCGGTGACGGTACGCAGCACCCGCTCGCGAGAAGACGCGTATCCGTCCCAGGCGTCCATGCTGAACAGCTCCGGATCGCCGTCCATGGCCCATTGCGAGAAGAAAACCTGCTGGGCCAGGACGTTCCATCGGGTCTCGGCATCGGCGAGGCCCGCATGTAACCAGCGCTCCTGTTCGGCGCCGGGCAGGCTGCGCGCCGGGTCCCAGCGCTCGTCGCAGTCGCTGAGCCGTCCACCGCCACAGGCCGGCGCCGCTCGGAACTGACGCGTGTCGAGGACGTTGAACGTCGCGAGATCGCCGTAGGCGACGCGCCTGTACAGCCGCATGTCCGGGCCCTGCGGCAGGGCCCGTCGCCGCAACGGCATGTGCTCGTAGTAGGCGCGCAATGCCGCCGCTCGCTGGTCGCGAAAGGCCGACGGCGGAACCTGGAGATTGGTCTCGTCCGCCCAGCTGTCCTGGACCTCATGATCGTCGAGCGTCGTGACCCAGGCGAAGGCTCGATGCGCAGCCTGCAGATCGGCGTCGGTGCGGTACAGCGCGTACCGGTTGCGGTACTCGGCCAACGTGCGGATGGAGTCGTCGCCCGGTTCGGTGCCCGGCTGCGGCCGGGGATAGTCCGGTCCGTACGAGGCGTACTCGTAGATGTAGTCACCGAGGTGGACCACGAGGTCCAGGTCTTCGGCGGCCAAGTGCCGGTAGGCGGTGTAGTACCCGGTCTGCCAGTCCTGGCAGGAGACGAAAGCGAACGGCAGCGCCGCCGGCTGCGCCCCCGGCTCGGGCAGCGTCCTGGTCCGGCCGGTGGGACTGACGTGGGCACCTAGCCGAAACCGATACCAGTACCACCGATGTGGCAGTAGTCCGTCGAGCTCGACGTGCACGGCGTGCGCGAACTCCGCGCGCGCCGGCGCCGTTCCGCGGCGCACGATCGCTCGGAAGTGCTCGTCGGTTGCCACTTCGTATCGCACGGCGACCGGCTGCGGCGGCATCCCGCCGTGCCCGTCCTCGGCGAGCGGCTCCGGGGCCAGCCGGGTCCAGAGCACCACACCATCAGGACTCGGATCCCCTGAGGCCACGCCCAGGGTGAAGGGATCGTCGCGGGGCAGGCGCTGCGGTGCTGCCGCCACCGGGCGGGCTCGTCGTTGCCCCAGGCTGTACAGCCCCACGGCCCCGCCAGCGCCAGCCAGCAATCCGCGACGCCCGAGCGTGAGCTGGTCCGCCATGGTCGAACCTCCTGAGCCTGGTCCCGCCGAACAGTTCAAGGAGCGTTCGTAAAATACGATTTTTCACCCGCCGCCGTCTAGGGCTGAACGGGTTGCGGTGGCGGCAGGATCAGCGGGCGAACTCGGTGGAACGAGACTCGCGGACGACGGTGATGCGGATCTGGCCGGGGTAGGTCAGCTCCTCTTCGACCTTCTTGGCGATGTCTCGAGCCAGCACCTGCGCCTGGATGTCGTCGACGACGTCGGGCAGCACCATGACCCGGATCTCGCGGCCGGCCTGCATGGCGAACACCTTCTCCACGCCTTCGTAGCTCATGGAGATCTCTTCGAGCCGCTCCAGCCGCTTCACGTAGGCCTCGAGCGATTCGCGCCGCGCGCCCGGGCGCCCGCCGGAGATGGCGTCGGCCGCCTGGGTCAGCACCGCCTCGACGGTGCGCAACTCGACCTCGTTGTGGTGGGCCTCGATGGCATGGATCACGTCGTCGTTCTCGCCGTAGCGCCGCGCGATCTCGGCGCCGATCAAGGCGTGGCTGCCGTCGACCTCGTGCGTGAGCGCCTTGCCGATGTCGTGCAACAACGCGCACCGCTTGGCGAGCTTGATGTCCATGCCGAGTTCGCCGGCCATCATGCCGGCCAGGTGCGCGGACTCGATGAGGTGCTTGAGCACGTTCTGCCCGTACGACGTGCGATAGCGCAGCCTTCCCAGCAGGGCGACCAGGTCGGGGTGCATCTCGGAGATGCCGACCTCTACCAGGGCGTCCTCCCCCGCACGCACGCACAGCGCCTCGACCTCGGCCTTGCTCTTCTCGTACTGCTCCTCGATCCGGTGCGGATGGATCCGCCCGTCGAGCACGAGTTCCTCGAGCGTGAGTCGGGCCACCTCGCGCCGGACCGGATCGAAGCAGGACAACAACACCGCTTCTGGGGTGTCGTCGATGATCAAGTTCACGCCGGTGACCTGTTCGAACGCGCGGATGTTGCGTCCCTCGCGGCCGATGATGCGGCCCTTCATCTCATCGCCGGGCAGGTGCAGCACCGAAACGACCGATTCAGCGGTCTGCTCGGAGGCCAGCCGCTGGATCGCCAACGTGATGATCTCGCGGGCCCGGGCCTGGCCGTTCTCTTGCGCCTCCCGCTCGATGTCGCGGACCAGCAGGGTCGCCTCCCGCTTGGCCTGCTCTTCGACTGAGGCGATCAGTTCGGCCTTCGCCTGATCGGCGGTGAGCTGAGCCGCGCGTTCGAGGATCTCGCGGCGTTCGGCCTCGAGGTTGTCCAACTCGACTTTGCGGGCTTCGAGCGCGGCGAACTGCACCTCGAGCTCCTGCTCGCGTTCCTCGAGACTGCGCGCGTCGGCGTCGACACGCTCTTCGCGCTCGACGACTCGCTGCTCGCGCCGTTCGAGGTCGGCGCGTTGATCGCGCAGGTCGGCCCCGAGTTGATCGGAACGCTTCCGCGCCTGCTCAGCGTCGGACGTCGCTTTGGCCCGCATCTCTTCGATCTCGGCCAGGGCCTTGGCCTTGAGTTCGTCGACCTCACGGCGAGCTTGCGCACGCGCCTCGTCAGCGTCGGTTTGCGCCGCGGCGCGCAACTTGATGGAGTCGGCTTCCACCTTCGCCAGCGCATCCGATGACTCCGCGCGTCGCGCCTCGACACCGCGCAACTTCGCGAACATGCTGACCAGCGCCACGACAAGCAGCACGACGATCAACGACCCGACGATCAGAATTGCCGTTCCGGTGTCCATCGACCGGCTCCCTCACGTGTAGCTGTCTGCGAACAGACTTATTCAACGGTGGGAACCGCACTGCGACCGCACTCACTTGCCCAGGAAGTGAGCTTCGTTCACCGAATCACTGAAATCGAGTCTGGATCGACCGTGTGATGCCAACGCGCCACGTCCGCAAGGCTGTGAACTCGCTGCATACCACTGAGGCCAGCGGAAAGCCGGCCTCGGTGACGTTTCGGTGTTGGGTGTTGCCATGGTGTCTATGTCCGATCCGCGGTCGCGGAGTTGTTCTCCACCTTTTATGTTGAGATTACGTAAGGGTGTACGAGGGGTCAAGGTGACACGGCGGCGCCCACATCGCGCCACCGCTGCGCTTCACCACCCGTTGTTCAGCTGGTGGTCATTCGTCGATGTGTTCGGCTGGTAGGTCGCTTTCGTCCACCCCCTCAGCCTCCAACGCTTCACGCACGACTCGATAGGACAGGCCGGCCGGGTAACCCTTGCGCGCCAGCATCCCGGCCAGTCGCCGAGTCCGTGCTGCCGGATCGAGCCTGCGGGTACTGGGCAACCGCCGGGCCACGAGCGCACGCGCCATGGCTTCCTCCTGCTCCGGCTCCAGCGCCTCGACGGCCTCGTCGGCCACCTTCGGGTCGACGCCTCGCTGCCGGAGCTCGTGCCCTAAGGCACGCTTGGCCAGCCCACGGCCGTTGTGCCGCGAGTCGACCCAAGCCTGGGCGAAGGCTGCATCGTCGATCAGGCCGACATCGGAGAACCGGTCGAGGATGGCGCCGCGGACGTCGTCGGGTACGCCCTTCTTCGTCATCGCGACATCGAGCTGTGCCCGTGTCTGCGGGGCTAGCGAGAGTCGTTGCAGCACGATGGAGCGCGCTACCGACTCAGGGTCGGGCTCCGGTTCACCCGATGGCGACGGAGCCGAACCCTCAGCGGATTTCGACGTGCGCCCGGCCCTACTGCCCATGGCGGACTTCGCCCTCCCCTGGTCTTGTGCCTACGGCGTGGCCAGAGCCGAACATCGTGACCGTACCGGTCAGAAGTCGACCGGCACCTCTGCCGCCGGTGCCTCGCCGGACGCGTCGGCCTTGGGGCCAACCCCCAGCTTCTCCTTGATCTTCTTCTCGATCTCGTCTGCGAGGTCGGGGTTGTCCTTGAGGAACTTCCGGGCGTTCTCCTTGCCCTGGCCGAGCTGGTCGCCCTCGTAGGTGTACCAGGCGCCGGACTTGCGCACGATGCTCTGTTCCACCCCGAGATCGATCAGGCTGCCCTCGCGGCTGATGCCCTCGCCGTAGACGATGTCGAACTCGGCCTGCTTGAACGGGGGGGCCACCTTGTTCTTCACGACCTTGACCCGGGTGCGGTTGCCTACGGCTTCGGTGCCGTCCTTGAGCGTCTCGATGCGCCGGACGTCGAGGCGGACCGAAGCGTAGAACTTCAGCGCCTTTCCACCGCTCGTCGTCTCGGGGCTGCCGAAGAACACGCCGACCTTCTCACGCAGCTGGTTGATGAAGATCGCCGTCGTCTTGGACTGACTCAGCGCACCGGCGATCTTGCGCAGCGCCTGGCTCATGAGCCGTGCCTGCAGACCGACATGGCTGTCACCCATCTCGCCCTCGATCTCAGCTCGCGGCACCAGCGCGGCGACGGAGTCGATGACGATGATGTCCAGCGCCCCGGACCGGATCAACGTATCGGCGATCTCGAGTGCCTGCTCACCGGTATCGGGCTGGGAGACCAGCAAGGAGTCGGTGTCGACCCCCAGCGCCTTGGCGTAGTCGGGGTCGAGCGCGTGCTCGGCGTCGATGAAACCGGCCACCCCTCCGGCACGTTGCGCGTTGGCCACCGCATGCAGCGCCACCGTCGTCTTACCGCTGCTCTCAGGGCCATACACCTCGATGACCCGCCCGCGCGGAAGTCCGCCGATGCCGAGGGCGACATCGAGCGCGATCGCCCCGGTGGGAATCACCTCGACCGGCGCGCGCGCCTCCTCACCCAGACGCATCACCGAGCCTTTACCGAACGCGCGCTCGATCTGAGCGAGCGCAGTATCGAGCGCCTTCTCACGGTCTGCGGAAACTGCCATGGGAACCACCTGGGGTCGACGGGCCGGCGTGCGACCCTGTGATCGTTTGTTCATCACCCGTGACGTTACGCGGTGCCACCGACAGCTTCGAGGGCCTCTCTGCAAGCTGTGGATAACCTCGGCGACCGGGTCATGATGGCACCTTATACCGAACGAGTGTTCGATCACGAACGACACGCCGACCAGCCGCCGTGACCGTCGCACGCCCCGCAGCTACTTCAGCAACAGGCTCTCGATGCGCCGTGCCGCCAGCACCACCCCGATCGCGCCCATGATCGCGAGGTAGGCGGCGTGCACCAGGAGTCCGGCGCCGACGTCACCGAGCATCAGATCACGTACCAGCGCCACACCGTGGTAGAGCGGCGTGGCCTGCACGACCCACTGGAGCGCGTCCGGATAGGTCGACAACGGGTAGAACGTGGCGGAGAACAGGAACATCGGCACGATCGCCAGTTGCACGTAGTCGAAGTCCTGCCAGGTGCGCATGAACGTCGTGGCCGTCATGCCGACCGCGGCGAAGGCCAGCCCGATCAGCGTCGTGGCCGGCAGGGCGAGAACCGCCCACCACGACGTCACCACCCCGCTGACCGTGGCGACCACCAGGAAGGCTGTGGAGTAGAGCAGGCCGCGCAGCAAGGCCCAGCTGATCTCGCCGACCGCGACATCGCGCGGGCCCAGCGGCGTGGCCAGCACCGAGTCGTAGAGCTTGGCGTACTTCAACTTGAAGAAGACGTTGAACGTGGAGTCGAAGACCGCACCGTTCATCGCCGCCGCGGCCATCATGCCCGGCGCCACGTAGACCGCATAGTCGATCATCCGTCCACCGCCGGTGTCGACGTCGCCGATCAACGCACCCAGGCCGACGCCGAGAGAGAACAGATAGAACATCGGCTCGAAGAACCCGCTGACCAGCGTGACCCAGCCGTGCCGGAACGCACGCACGTTCCGTTCGACGAGCGCACGGGCCATGCCCGCGCCGGCCGGGACCGGCAGCGCCCTCGCCAGCGTGTGGACCAGCGCACCAGGCCGGGTCTTCGTGGGCGCGCTCACGTGAGCAACCTCTTCCGGAAGTTGGTGACCGTCCACCACAGGCCGCCGATCGCCCACACCAGCAGGTAAGCCACGTGCCCCAGTGAATCCAGCGGGGTGGCCGTCTCCAGCACCAGGGCGCGGCACAGATCGACGCCGTGCCACAGCGGGGTCAGCCACGCCACCACCTCGAGCACGCCGGGCAGCTGGCTCACCGGGAAGAAGGTGCCGGAGAACAGGAACATCGGCATGATGACGAACCGGAACAGCACGTTGAAGCCGCCGTCGTTGTCCTGTCGCGCGGCGAAGGCGAAGACCGGCGTCGTGAAGGCCAGCCCCACGAGCACGGCCACCGGTACGGCCACGATCAGCCACGGCGAGGTGATGGCGCCCACCATAGCCGCCACCATCGCGAACACAGTACTGGTGATCGCTACGCGCAGCACGACGAAGAGCACGTGGCCGTACACGACATCGCGGATGCCGAGGGGCGTGGCCAGCATCGCGTAGTAGTGCCGATGCCACTTCAACGCACCCATGACGGGATAGGTCGACTCCCCCACGGCGGTCTGCATGGCTTGCGCGGCGAGCAGGCCCGGGGCGATGAAGTTGACGTACGACGCGCCGTCGATGCCGCCGCCCGCGCCGGAATCGACCAGCTCGCCGAGGCCGAAGCCCATGGCGACCAGGAAAAACAGCGGATGGAGGAAGCCGTTGACGATCGTGCCCCGCCAGACCCTGCGGTAGCTGGTCAGCCAATAGGCGAAGGCTCGCCCGGCCATGCGTCCCTCGCGGTGGTGGACGCTGTCGCCGCCGGGCCTGGTGTTCGTTTCAGTGGCCATCAGTCGATCAGCGAGCGGCCGGTGAGGTGGAGGAAGACGTCCTCCAGCGTGGAGCGGCGGGCCAGCACCGACAACGGTTCCAGGCCGCGCTCGTGTACCGCCGCCGCAGCGGCATCGCCGTCGTCGGTATAGAGCAGGAGACGATCGGGCAGCACTTCGATGCGCTCGGCGAGATCGGCGAGTTTCGGCTGGTACGGCGCGTGGTCATCGGCAGCGAAGCGCAGCTCCAGCACCTCGCGGGTGGAGTGCAAGGCGATGAGCTCGCGCGGCGAGCCCGAGGCGACGATGCGCCCGCCGTCCATGACCACCAGGCGGTCGCACAGTTGCTCGGCCTCGTCCATGTAGTGCGTGGTGATCACGAGGGTCGTACCGCCACGTTTGAGGCGGAACAGGCGATCCCAGAGGATGTGGCGCGCTTGCGGGTCCAGCCCCGTGGTCGGCTCGTCCAGCAGGAGCAGTTCGGGCTGGTTGATCAGCGAGCGCGCGATGGTCAGCCGCCGCTTCATGCCACCGGACAACGGCTCGACGAGGCTTTCGGCGCGCTCGGTGAGCTGGGCGAACTCGAGCAACTCGTCCGCTCGGTCGCGAACCACCGAGCGCGGCAGCCCGAAGTAGCGGCCGTAGACGATGATGTTCTCGCGCACCGTCAGCTCCTCGTCCAGAGCGTCGCGCTGCGGCACCACCCCCAGCCTGGCCCGGATGGCCGGACCGTCGGTGGCCGGATCCAGCCCGAGGATGCGCAGGCTGCCGCCGGACGGCGGGGAGACACAGCCGATCATGCGCATGGTCGACGACTTGCCGGCGCCGTTGGGCCCGAGGAAGCCGAACGCCTCGCCGCGGCGCACCTCGATGTCGATACCGTCGACCGCGGTGAACTCGCCGAAGCGTTTGGTGAGCTTGTGCGCGCTGATCATGGGCGGATCGTCAGGTCCGTTCGTCACGTCGTTCGACGCTACCCGTCGGGACCGACAGTCGGCATCTGAGTTTCGGGCCGGATCACGCGCCCGATGCAGCCTTCGGTGCTCGCCGGGCTCTCAGCGTTCGCTGGGAGCCAGGCGCAGCGCGTCACACACCGCCAGCCAGACGACCTTGGTGTCCTCGCCGGCCTCGAGCGCCTGGTGCACCGTGCGCTCGCCCAGGGCGTCGATGACGTAGTCGCGCGCCCACGAGTCGGCGTAGGCCGGACCGAGGTGATGCTCCATCCGCTGCCAGAAATCGGTCAATCGCACCTGTCCAGTATCCACACCGACACCCTCGTCGGGAGTGCTCGCACCGAGCGAAGTCTCGGCAGCCGCAGTCAACACCCACAAACCGCGCAATGCCGGTACGACCAAGGCGACGCTGCGACGTTGTCGGTGGCCGGGTGGAAGATGGAAGCATGGGTGACGTCCTCGAACTCTTCGGCCCCGCCACCAGGGCGTGGTTCGCCGACTCGTTCGCGGCGCCCACCGCGGCCCAGCAAGGCGCGTGGCAAGCCATCGCGGCCGAGCGCAACGCCCTGGTCGTGGCTCCGACCGGCTCGGGCAAGACGCTCGCGGCGTTCCTGTGGGCGTTGGACCAACTGGCCGCCGCTCCCCCGCCCGACGACCCCACGCACCGCTGCCGAGTGCTCTACGTCTCGCCGCTCAAGGCGCTCACCGTCGACGTCGAGCGCAACCTGCGCGCGCCGCTGGCCGGTATCAGCCAGGCCGCCCAGCGGCTGGGGCTGGCGGCGCCTGACATCACCGTCGGCATCCGCTCCGGTGACACGCCGCCGGAGCAGCGACGCCAGTTCGCCCGCCGGCCACCCGACGTGCTCATCACCACGCCGGAGTCGTTGTTCCTGCTGCTCACGTCGCAGGCGCGGGAGTCGCTGCGGCACATCCACACGGTCATCGTCGACGAGGTCCATGCCGTGGCCGGCAGCAAGCGCGGCGCTCATCTCGCCCTGTCACTCGAGCGGCTCGACGCCCTGTTGAGCCGGCCCGCCCAACGCATCGGTCTCTCGGCGACCGTACGGCCGGTGGACGAGGTCGCGCGCTTCCTCGGCGGCCCGCGTCCGGTCGAGGTCGTCGCGCCGGAAAGCACCAAGAGCTGGGACCTGCGCGTCGTCGTGCCCGTTCCCGATCTCGACGAGCTCGACGCCGCTCCCGCGCCGCCGGGCGAGGACACCGGCCGGCTCGGAGACGCCGAGGCCGACGGCGCTCGCTCGTCCATCTGGCCACACGTGGAACGCCGCGTGGTCGACCTCGTCGAGCAGCACACCTCGACCATCGTCTTCGCCAACTCGCGGCGGCTGGCTGAGCGGTTGTGCGCCCGGCTGAACGAGATCGCCTACGAGGGCGCACCGGGGGGCCGGGTGCTGGCGAGGGCCCACCATGGATCGGTGTCCAAGGAGCAGCGCGCCCTGATCGAGGAGGAGCTGAAGTCCGGGCAGCTGCCGGCGGTGGTCGCGACATCCAGCCTCGAGCTGGGCATCGACATGGACGCGGTGGACCTGGTCGTCCAGGTCGAGTCGCCGCCGTCGGTGGCCGCAGGCCTGCAGCGAGTCGGCCGGTCCGGGCACCAGGTTGGCGCGGTCAGCCGCGGGGTGGTGTTACCCACGCACCGAGGCGACCTGGTGCAGGCTGCGGTGGTCGCCGAGAGGATGGTCGCCGGCCAGATCGAACAGCTGCGCCTTCCGCGCAACCCGTTGGACGTGCTGGCCCAACAGGTCGTTGCCATGGTGGCTGTCGACGTATGGGATGTCGACGAGCTGTTGGCTCTCCTTCGGCGGGCAGACCCGTTCGCCAGCCTGCCGCGGTCGGCCTACGACGCCGTCCTGGACATGCTGGCGGGGCGGTATCCGAGCGATGCCTTCGCCGAGCTGCGCCCACGGCTGGTGTGGGACCGGGTGGCCGGTACGCTCACCGGGCGCCCGGGGGCGCAGCGGCTGGCGGTCACCAGCGGCGGTACGATCCCTGACCGCGGGCTGTACGGCGTGTTCCTCGTCGGCGAGAAGTCCTCCCGGGTCGGGGAGCTGGACGAAGAGATGGTCTACGAGTCCCGGGTGGGCGACGTGGTGACCCTCGGCTCGTCGTCGTGGCGGATCGAGAGCATCACCCACGACCGGGTGCTGGTCACGCCCGCGCCCGGCCAGCCCGGCCGGCTGCCGTTCTGGAAGGGCGACGCTCTCGGCCGACCTGCCGAGCTGGGGGTGGCGGTCGGCCGGTTCATCTGCGAGGTCAGCCGGCTGGACGACGAGGCTGCGAGCGCCCGGTTGACAACCGCCGGGCTCGACGAGTGGGCGGCTGGGAACCTGCTGGCCTACCTACGTGCCCAGCGGGCGGCCACCGGCCACGTACCTGACGACCGCACGATCCTGGTCGAGCGGTTCCGGGACGAGCTCGGCGACTGGCGGGTGGCAATCCACTCCCCGTACGGCGCGGCGGTGCACGCCCCCTGGGCACTGGCTCTGACCGGGCGGCTGCGCGAGCGGCTCGGCATCGACGTCCAGTCGATGTACTCCGACGACGGCATCGTGCTGCGGCTGCCAGAGACCGACGCCGGCCCGCCGGCGGACCTGGTGGTGCTCGACCCGGCCGAGGTCGAGGCGATGGTCACCGCCGAGGTCGGTGGCTCGGCGCTGTTCGCCGCCCGGTTTCGCGAGTGCGCTGCTCGTGCGCTGCTGCTGCCGCGCCGCGACCCCGGTCGGCGCTCGCCGCTGTGGCAGCAGCGCCAGCGCTCTGCACAGCTGCTGTCCGTGGCGGCCGGGTACGGTTCGTTCCCGATCGTCCTCGAGACGATGCGCGAGGTGTTGCACGACGTCTTCGACGTGCCCGCGCTGGTACGTCTGATGCGTGACATCGAGCAGTTCCAGGTGCGGGTGGTGGAGCTGCAGACCCGGGGGCCGTCGCCGTTCGCCCGCTCGCTGCTGTTTGGCTACGTGGCTCAGTTCCTCTACGAGGGCGACTCCCCGCTCGCCGAGCGGCGGGCCGCTGCGCTCGCATTGGACACTTCGCTGCTGGCCGAGCTGTTGGGCCGGGCGGAGCTGCGTGAGCTGCTCGACGCGGGTGCGGTCACGGGGGTCCAGGCCGACCTGCAGCGCACCGCGGGTGGTCGGCAGGCCAGCACACTGGAAGGCGTGGCCGACCTGTTGGGCGGGCTCGGGCCGCTGACCACCGAGGAGGTGCAGGCCCGAGTCGTCGAGCCCGCTTCCGCACCGGGGTGGCTGTCCATCCTCGAATCGACCCGACGGGTGCTGCGGGTGCGCATCGCCGGCTACGAGTACTGGGCGGCGGTCGAGGATGCTGGCCGGCTGCGCGACGCCCTCGGTGCCCGGTTGCCGGGTGGCGTACCGGAGGCGTTTCTCGAACCGGTTGCCGACCCGATGGGCGACCTGGTGGCCCGGTATGCACGGACCCACGGTCCGTTTCGCGCACGGGCGATCGCCGAGCGGTTCGGGCTCGGGGTGGCTGTCGTCCGGGGCACGCTCATCGAGCTGGCGGCGTACGGGCGGGTCGTCGACGGCAGCTTCACCCCCGGTGGCGCCGGGACCGAGTGGTGCGCGACCGAGGTGCTGCGCCTGCTGCGACGTCGCTCGCTGGCCGCCCTACGGCACGAGGCCGAACCGGTGCCGGCTGCGGCCCTGGCCCGGTTCCTGCCGGCGTGGCAAGGCGTTGGGGGGACGCTGCGTGGGGTGGACGGAGTCCTGGCCGTGGTCGAGCAGCTGGCTGGCGCGGTCGTCTGCGCCTCGGCCCTGGATCTGCTGGTGTTGCCGGCTCGGGTGGCGGACTACACCCCCATGATGCTTGACGAGCTCACCGCGGCGGGCGAGGTCGTCTGGGCGGGGCAGGGCGCACTGCCTGGAGGGGACGGCTGGGTGTCGCTGCACCTGGCCGAGACCGCCCCGCTGACTGTGGTGCCCGTCGAGGGCTTCGAGCCGGACGAGCTGCAGCAGCGGGTCCTCGAGGTGCTCGACGGCGGGACCGCGCTGTTCTTCCGCGGGCTGCTCGATCGGGTGGACGCCCCCGGCGAGGCCGCGCTGGCCGACGCGGTGTGGGGCCTGGTCTGGTCCGGCCGGCTGACGAATGACACGCTTGCCCCGCTGCGTATCCGGCTCGGCTCAGGACGGGCAGCGCACCGGGCCCGTCGCAGCGCGTCGCGCGCCCGCTACGCGTGGCCCCGTCGGCCGGCGCGTGGCGTCCTGCCGGCGCGTTCCGGCCTGCCGTCGATGCCCGGTCGGTGGTCGTTGTTGCCGGCGGTCGATCGCGACGCGACCCGGCGGGCGGCGGTGCTGGCGCAGGGGCTGCTGGACCGGCATGGAGTCGTGACCCGCGGTGTGGCCGTGGCCGAGCACGTCCCCGGCGGGTTCGCCGCCGCCTACCGTGTGCTGTCGGCCTTCGAAGAGGCTGGGCGTTGCCGACGGGGGTACGCCGTCGAGGGGCTCGGGGCGGCCCAGTTCGCCGCCCCCGGCGCGGTCGACCGTCTGCGCGGCTTCGCCGTCGATGGCTGCGAACCGTCGCCGACGCTCGTCCTGGCCGCAACCGACCCGGCCAACCCGTACGGCGCCGCGCTGGCCTGGCCCGAGGGCGGCGCCAGCGCCAGCGCCGGTCATCGGCCGGGGCGCAAGGCCGGGGCGCTCGTCGTCCTGGTCGCTGGGGCGCTGGTGCTGTACGTCGAGCGCGGCGGACGCACCATGCTGTCCTTCACCGACGATCCGGCGCCGCTGCAGGCGGCAGCCGACGCCCTCGCGCTGGCCGTCCACGCAGGACAGCTGGGGCGGCTGCAGGTCCAGCGGGCCGACGGCGCGTCGGTGCTGGGCTCGGCTGCGGGCAGCGCCCTGTCCGCCGCGCTGTCCGGTGCCGGCTTCCGGCTGACGCCGCGCGGCTTGAGACTGCGCGGCTGAGGATCTGGCCGCGGAATATCGTAGTGACTACTACGGTTGACGCTGGGGTCGTGCGGTGCTTGCCGGTGACCTGCGGTGCACCTCGGACCTCCCGATCCGAAAGGTAGACCCCATGCCCTCATCCGTTCTCGGTAACCTCGGCGCTTCGACTGCGGTGGTTCAGGCCGCCCAGTCGCTCTTCACCAACGGGGTGATGTCGCACACCGGTCATGCCAACCTCTCGGCCCGGGTAGACGGTCAGTCCATGCTGCTGACCGTCGACGGCCAGGTCCGGGATCTGAGTCCGAACCGCCTGGCCCTCGTGGGCCTGGACGGGACGGTGGTCGAAGGCGACCTGGACCCGAGCAACGCGGAGATCGTGAGCATGCACTCGGAGGTCTACCGGGTGCGGCCTGAGGTCGGAGGGATCATCCACACGCACTCGCCGCACCTGCTGGCCTTCGCGATGGCCGGGCGCGAGCTGGCTTGTCGGTACGAAGCGCTGCTGCGGTTCGGTCAGGCCGAGTCGGTCCCGGTCGTCCCGTGGGCACCTCGGGGCTCGGAGCGCTCAGTCAGCGGGATCATCGATGTCCTCGGCCAGCACCCGGGTACCCAGGCCGTGCTGCTGGGCAACCACGGGGCACTGGTGCTCGGCCGTGATCCCCTGCACGCCGCGTCGTTGCTCACCGTGCTGGAAGAGGCTGCGGAGGCCGAGCTGGCCGCCCTGCCTCTGGGCGGTGCGGTGGACTTCCCGGCCAGTGCTCTGGCAGACGTCCGGGCATCCATGGCTCGGGCACGGGCATGACCGCCGCCAGCTCGACGGCTTCGGGTGACGGTGCACCGTCCGGCCTGCCCTCGACCGAGCAGATCCGCTCGGCCTATGTGGCCCTGATGGGCACGGTCCCTGCCTCGATCGAGACCCGTCTGGCACTGGCGGAGCAGACCGGTCGGCAGTCGGCGGTCGCCACCATCGAGGCACTGCGCCACACCCTGATCATGGACAACCCGCTCGGCGACCGGGTCGGCCAGCTGGTGCACTTCGCCCAGCTGGTGGCTCTCGGTCGGCCCGGGCCTGCCCGCTTGCACGCCCGAGCGGCCCGCCGGGCCGGCGCGCCGGTCGACGAGCTGGTCGGCGTCGCCGAGCTGGCACTGATCACTGCCGGGATGCCCGCCTACAGCCTCGGGGTGGACATCATCGCCGAGCTGGTCGCCGAGGAACAGCGAGGGGAGATCAGCAAGGAGATCAGCAATGGGTCAGGGACGGGGTCCTGACCCCGGGTCAGCCGTAACAGACGCTTCCGCGAACGGCGTGGCGCTCCACTCAGGGCTGGGGTTTCGCCTGAGCCGTCTCAGCCGCGCTCTACGGCGTTCCTGGGCCAACCAGCTGTCCGGCCTTCGGCTGTCTCCACCCGAGGCGGCTGTCGTGCGGGGTGTGGCGGCCAACCCCGGTTGCTCGCTTCGGGCACTGGCCCGGGAGCTCAGCGCCGATCCGATGAACGCCAAGCGGTGCGTCGACGACCTCGAGGAGCGCGGCGTCCTGCGCAGCGGAAGCCTCTCCGGTGACCGTCGACCCCGGACGTTGACCCTCACCGACGAAGGAGAATCCCTCGCCCGCGCCGTACACCGGATGGTCGGCGACCAGGAGACATGGTTGAACACTGCGCTCACTCAGGCCGAGCGAGACCACTTCGAAGTCGCCCTGGGGAAGCTCGAGGGTCTGCTCGGCCTGGTCGACCGCGAACCGGAACCGATCCCGTCACACCCGCCTGCCCATCTCGAGGAGACACCATGAGCCCGGAGGCGACGCCCCACCCCCCGGAACCGTCCGAAGCACCACGTGGCGGGTGGGTCTGGGACCGGCGCTACTCCGAGGCATCCTGGCCCACCGAGCCCGACGCCGCCATGGTCGAGCTCGTCGAGCCACTGGCACCAGGACGAGCGCTTGATCTCGGATGCGGGACTGGCCGCAACGCCATCTGGTTGGCCCGCCGAGGCTGGGACGTGACCGGCGTGGACGCATCCGAGGTCGGCCTGGCCCAGGCGCAGGCCCGAGCCACTGAGATCGGCGTGGCGCTGAACCTGGTCCAGGACAACCTCCTCGACTACCGTCCCCCAACGGCTCGGTTCGACCTGGTCGTGGTGGCCAACATCCACCTGGCGCCCGGGGAGCGAGGACCGTTCTTCGCCGCTGCCGCCTCGGCGCTGGCCCCTGGCGCTCACCTGTTCGTCGTCGGCCACCACCTCGACTCGCTCGGCCGGTCCGGACCACCGGACCCCGAACGCCTCTTCACCGAACAACGGCTCGCCGGCCTCTTCCCCACGCTGTTCGTGGAGCGGCTCGAACGCTTCGAGCGTCACCACGAGCAGGGGGGTTCCTTGATCGACGTCATCGTCTGGGCCACCCGGACGCCTTCAGCACCGACGGGAGCCACCACATGATGCCCCTTCCCCTCGCACGAACGCCGTCCGCCCAGCAGGCCGCACGAGCCTGCCCGGCGGCGAGCTTCCTCCCGGATGTCGGCGGCGTGGCGCTCGTCGCTCCCCGCCTGCTGGCCCCCGTCGGGATCCGCTGATGACGACCAGCGGGCAGACGAGACCGCGGGGCCTGGGCCTCGCTCTGGCGGTGATCGCCACTGCCCAGCTCATGGTCATGCTCGACCTGACCATCGTGAACATCGCTCTGCCGTCCATGCAGCGAGAACTGGGCTTCTCCACGACCAACGTGACCTGGGTCATCGACGCCTACGTACTGGTCTTCGGTGGGCTTCTTCTCCTCGGTGGGCGCACCGGCGACCTGTTCGGGCGCCGGCGCATGTTCGTCGTCGGCATCGGTCTGTTCACCGCGGCTTCGCTGGCAGGTGGGCTGGCGACGACCCAGTCCTGGCTCATCGCCGCCCGATCGGTCCAGGGTATCGGAGCGGCCATCGCCTCTCCCACGGCACTTGCCCTGGTCGCTACGACGTTCCCCGAGGGCTCGCCTCGGAACAGGGCGATGGCCATCTACGCCGGGATGTCAGGGGCGGGCGGCGCGCTCGGCCTGCTACTCGGCGGCGTGTTGGTGGACATGGCGTCCTGGCGTTGGGTGCTCTTCGTCAACGTCCCCATCGGCGTCGGTCTGCTGCTGCTGGCGCCCTTCGTGCTGCCGAGCTCTGCTGGCCGACGCGGCCGGCTCGATCTGCCTGGGGCACTCACCGTGTCGGGCGGCATGGCCCTGCTCGTCTATGGACTTGTCCGCGCACCTTCCGTTGGTTGGTCCGATGCGGGCACGATCACCGCCTTCGCCGCGGCCGCGGTCCTGCTGGCCACCTTCGTCCTCGTCGAAGCGCGCAGCCCTCAGCCGATCCTGCCGTTGGCGTTCCTGGGGCACCGGAACCGTGCTGGCGGGTACGCAGTGATGATGCTGCTGGGGGCGGCAATGCTGTCGCTGATCTTTTTCCTCACACAGTTCCTCCAAGACGTCCTGCACTACAGTGCCATCTCCGCTGGGCTCGCCTACCTGCCGCTGCCGTTTGCCGTCGGTACCGTCGGACTCGTCGTCTCCCGTCAGATCAAGCGGTTCGGTACCCGTCCATTCCTCACCGTTGGGCCGTTGATCGTCGCCGGTGGGCTGTTCTGGCTCTCCTTCGTGACGAGCAGCTCCGGCTACTCCGTTGTGCTTGGTCCACTCCTGCTCGTTGGTCTCGGTATGGGTATGTCCTTCGTCCCGCTGACGCTCAATGCGGTGGCCGGCGTCGGGAACCACGAGTCGGGTCTTGCCTCCGCGTTGCTCAACACGAGCCAACAGGTCGGCGGATCTATCGGGCTCGCGGCTCTGGTCACGGTGGCGGCTACGGTCACTCGTGACCGGATGAGCCAGGTCACGGGCGCACTTCATGGAGCACTCGGTGCCAGTCGGGGAGCCGGGGCCACGACCACCCTGCACCAGCTCACCGTGAACGCAACCGTGCGCGGGTATCAAGCCGCCTTCCTCGGTGGAGCGATCGTTGCCGGAGCGGCATTCCTCATCGCGTTGCTCGTGGTGCGGGCCCAAGGTCGGAGCGCGACTCCTGCCGTGGCACCGGCAGCGGAGTCGATATCGGTAGCGTGAGGGGGGCTGTCCTGCGCTGCAGGGGATGGAGCGTGTCGGCGTACGACCTCACGTGCTAGTTCGGGTACGACCTCACGTGTCCCCTGCAGGCGGCGCTCGTGTCGCTCGAAGGGCTCGAGCCCGGAGCCCACGGGGACGAGGAGGCCGGGGTGGACTGGGCGGATCTGTGGTGGCCCGACGACCGGTCGTGGCTCATCGCCATCACGCCAAGGCCAA
>NZ_DAHVSH010000115.1:0-3929 GCF_027324685.1 Haloactinopolyspora sp. | reverse complement strand
TGAGCGCCTGGGCGCCCGCATCACCGCTGACCCGGGGCGTGCTTTCGGACGGGTCCTGGTGTGGGGCTTCGTGGGATTCAACATCGCGATCTTCGCGTTCTTGATCCTGTCGTCGGTCAAGCCGACCCCGGAGATCTTCCGTGCCCCGTGGGGGCTTCCGGACTCGCTGCATCTGGAGAATTGGCGCACCGCGTGGAGCGAAGGCGGCTTCGCCCGGGCGACGGCCAACACCGTGGCGCTGGCGCTGGCCGGTTCGGTGTCCACGCTGGCGGTCTCGGCGCCGGCGGCGTATGTCCTCAGCCGGGTACGCCGACGTTCGGCCGGCCCGCTGACCGTGTTCTTCGTGCTGGGTCTCGGCATTCCCGCCCAGGTCACCGTCATTCCCCTGTTCGAGATGATGGCCCGGGTCGGCTTGGTCAACAGCCTGTTCGGGCTGTATCTCATCTACACCGCGACGCACGTCCCGTTCACGGTGTTCCTGCTGACCGGCTTCATGCGCTCGTTGCCGAGCGAAATCGAGGAGGCGGCGGCCATCGACGGCGCCTCGCCGATGCGCAGCTTCGTCCAGGTGATGCTTCCGCTGGCTCGCTCGGGCTTGGTGACGGTGCTGGTGCTCAATGCCATCTCAATGTGGAACGAGACGCTGCTGGGCATCGTGTTCCTGCAGAGCGTCGACAATTACACCCTGTCGCTGGCGGTGCTCAACTTCCTGTCCAGCATGCAGTTCTCCGGGGCCGATTACGGCGGGCTGTTCGCGGGTGTGTGCATCCTCGTGTTGCCGATGCTGATTCTGTACGCATGGCTGGGCCGGCGGATCGTGGAGGGCATCACGCTCGGAGCGGGGAAGTGAACACCCGGCGGTGCGATAATCGAGCCGACTCGGGGGCGTGGGGGTGACGTGAACGAATCGGTACGCAAGGCAGCCGACGTGCTTTCGGCTCTCGCCGAAGCCGGCCGCGACATGAGCGCGCGCGAGATCAGCGTGCTCACCGACGTTCCCAAAAGCACCGCACAGCGCCTGCTGCAGGCCCTGGACGAGCGCGGTCTGGTGCGCCAGGACAGCGAGTCCCGCAGGTACGGCCTCGGCCCCATGACGCTGACCCTCGGCATGGCCTATCTGGACCGGATCGACGTGCGCGATCAAGCGCTGCCGCACATGATGCGGCTACGGGACGAGCTCGACGAAACCATCGCTCTCGCCGTCCGGGCCGGCACCGCACGGATCTACGTCGAGCAGGTCGAGGCACGATCCGGACTCAAGGTGAAGGCCGAACTCGGGCGGCCGTATCCGCTGTGGGCCGGTGCCGCCGGGCGCGTGCTGTTGGCAGCGCTGTCCCGAGACGACATCATCCGGTTCACCGTCGAGGTCGGCGAGGCGGCGTTCACGCATGTCACCCCGCCGACCGTGAACGGCCTGCTCGCCCAGATCGACGAGGTGCGCCGGCGTGGTTACGCGTGGGCGTTCGAAGAGACCATCCGCGGCGTGCACACCGTCGCCGCGCCCATTCGCGTCTCCCCGTCCGATGTCGCGGTGCTGAGCGTGTCCGGGCCGTCGACGCGATTCAACGAGGACCTGATGGAGGCCGCGACCGGCCCGCTGGTCAGCGCTGCCGCCGCGATCTCGGCCTCGATGGGCTACCCCGATCCCTTCCCCGAGCCGGACCTCTCCCCTGGGCCGTCGTGACTCGATCGGTCACCTGGGCTGATGCCACCGCCACCAGAACGCCGATGACCACGAGGTCAAAGGTGATCTGCACCACGGTGACCACCCGGGCGACCTGGCCCACCGCATGCACGTCGCCGTACCCGACGGTACCGAGGGTGACGACGGTGTAGTAGAGCGCGTCGGTTCGCGTCGACAGGCCGTCGAACTCTCCCGGCATGTTCCGCTGGATCAGGTAGTAGCCCAGCGAGAAGAACACGATCACCGCATAGAGGACCGTCAGCACACCCAGCAACCTCGCTCCGGCGTCGGGCGGCCTGGCCACGAAGTGGCGGACTTGCCGGCCGACGAGCCAGATCAGCCCGGCGATCCCGCCGACGAAGACGACGAGTCCAGCGAGGTCTGAGACGTGTCCCGCGCGCAGCGGCAGACCGTAGTACACGGCCAGCAGGCAGGCCAACGTGGCGGTACTGCGCGCTGCCCGCGCGATGAACCCCACGCCACCCTCAGCCACAACTCCTCAGCTTGGTCATGGCCCGATCCGGTGACTTCACCCGTGTGGGGTGATGCCGTCGCTTCCGCCGGCCGCGATCGTGATGGCAAGCGGGTCGGTCCAGCTTGCGGCCGATCGCGTGCGAGGGAGGAATCATGACTGACGTCCGCTCTTTCCACGACGAGCCTCGACAGGCCTCGCCCTGGGCGACCGGGGGTGTCGTCTTCGCCGCCACCGTGATGGTCATGGTGGGAGCGTTCCAGTTCTTTCAGGGCCTGGCCGCCGTCATCGAAGATCAGTTCTTCGTGACGCTGCCGAACTACGCTTTCGAAGTCGACGTCTCCACTTGGGGATGGGTGCACCTCATCCTCGGCGCGCTTCTGGTCCTCGCCGGCTTCGGGCTGTTGTCCGGCAACGCTGTGGCCGGGGGCGTGGCCATCTTGCTGGCGATCCTCAGCGCCATCGCCAACTTCTTCGTCATCCCCTACTACCCGTTCTGGGCGTTGCTGATCATCGCCGTCGACATCTTCGTCGTCTGGGCCATCACCCGCTCAGGCATATTCGACAGTTGACGACTTGCGTCCTGCTCAGAGCAGGCCCAGCTCGCGAGCGCGGTCGACGGCTTGCCTTCGGTTGCCCACGTGGAACTTCCGGTAGACCGACTTGAGGTGCGTCTTGACCGTGTTCACGCTGAGGACGTGGGCGGCGGCGATCTCCTCCAGCGACAACCTGGAGGGCAGGTCGCGGAGCAGATCGAGTTCGCGGCTGGTCAAGGTCTCGCCGTAGACCGTGGCCAGATTCATGCTGCGAGCCGCCAAGACCTGGCTGACGAACTCCTCGTACTCCGCAAAGCGCCCTCCGTTGTGCATGAGCATCGACCTGACGCCGGCCGATGCTGCCGCGAACTCACGCAACAACTGCCGCGGCGCCGCTAGAGCCAGCGCCTGCACGATGGCTTCGTGGGCGCGCGCCGGTTCGTTCATCTCCACGGCCAGGTGAGCGGCCAGCAGACTTCCAGCGACGTGCGAGTTCACCGAATGACACACCGCGGCCCCGGAGGTCACCCGGGCCAGCGAGTTGAGCGCGGCTGTCCGCCGCCCATGTTGGCCCTGCAGCAGTGCCCGCATGACCAGGGCGTCGCCGGATTCGCCGAGCAACCGCTCGACTCGAGCCAGCACGTCGGCCGCGGCGGCGTCATCACCGAGGGAGATCGCCATCCGGAGCTCGCTCAAACAGAAGGTGGACGCGCTGCCGGGGAGCAACCGCAGGTCGTCGGACGACCACGACAGCCGCACGTGCCTGAGCGCCTCGTGCTGGCTGCCGGCTCCGTCGCAGGCGAGCAGCGCTTCCAACAGCCGCAACGACTCGCCGACTTCCGGCTCCACGCCGCCGTCGATCACCGAAGCCTGCGAGAGGTACATCGCCGCGACATCGTTCTCGAGCCGCTGCCAGGCCGCATGGGCCGCGGCCACGTAGGCCGGCGCCATCCGCGCCGTATGGGCCCATCCTCGAGCCGTGGCGAGCTCGACCGCGGCTGTCGTGCGCCGCTGTACGGCGGCGAAGTCGCCGGTTGCTTCGGCGCAGGCCGTGAGGTAGCTCAAGCATTCCACGGCCACCGCGTCGTACCCGTCTTGACGTGCCAGGTGCAGCGCCGCTTCCAGATCCGCCTCGGCCCGTGGGTAGTCGGTCAGCCACAGCCGCAGGACACCCCGGTGCACTGCTGCCAGAGCTTTCAACTCCGGGCTCACCGGTGCTGCCTGCTCGCTGAGCGAG
>NZ_DAHVSH010000136.1:0-27017 GCF_027324685.1 Haloactinopolyspora sp. | reverse complement strand
GCAGGGCTCACCCGCAACCCCTCGGCGAGCTGAGCAGCGGTGTACCGGCCGTCGTCGTCGTCAGCGGCGAGGACGTAGGCGAACACCCGTGCGGGCATACGCGGCAAGCCGGAGTCCATGAGAATGAATGCGAACTTCTCGACGAACCTGAGCAGCGTGTCGCCATCAGTCTCCGACGGAGTCGGCTCGGTCATCGTCGGCTCCCCACCGTGCAGTCCACGTTCCGTCATTCTGCATGCCGGCAATACAGAGTCGGCCCCCCGTCGCGCTCTGGGCGTCCTTTATCACACGCATCTTATCGTTTTTTTGAAGATTCACAAATCTGTGAAAACTCTGTAGGGTGTTTCGCATGACACCAGCGATCGACGTCAAGGGACTGGTCAAGACCTTCGGCCCGGTCCGAGCTCTCGACGGCCTCGACCTCTCCGTGGCCACCGGCGAAGTACACGGCTTCCTCGGCCCCAACGGAGCCGGAAAATCCACCACCATCCGCGTGCTACTGGGCTTGCTGCGTGCGGACTCCGGCCGCGCGAGCGTGCTCGGCGGCGACCCCTGGCACGACGCGGTCGAGCTGCATCGCCGGCTCGCCTACGTGCCGGGTGACGTCAACCTGTGGCCGAACCTCACCGGCGGTGAGGCGATCGACCTGCTCGGCCGACTGCGCGGTGGGCTGGACCCCAGACGCCGGGCCGACCTGCTGGAGCGCTTCGCCCTCGACCCGACCAAGAAGGGCCGCACCTACTCCAAGGGCAACCGCCAGAAGGTCGCCCTGGTCGCCGGGCTGGCCTCCGACGTCGAGCTGCTGGTCCTCGACGAGCCGACGTCGGGCCTCGACCCGCTGATGGAGGCCGTGTTCACCGAATGCATCTCGGAGTTCATGGCCGACGGGCGGACCGTGCTGCTGTCCAGCCACATCCTGGCCGAGGTGGAGAAGCTGTGCGATCGCGTCAGCATCATCCGCGCCGGCCGGGTGGTGGAATCCGGAACGCTGGACGACCTGCGCCACCTCACCCGCACATCGGTGACGGCCGTGACCGAACAGCCGCCCACCGGGTTGGCCGACGTGGCCGGCGTGCACGATGTCTCGCTTGATGGCAACCGGGTCGAGTTCGAGGTGGACACCGACCACATGGACGCCGCGATCCGCGAGCTCAGCCAGTTGGGTGTGCGTTCACTCATCAGCCATCCGCCGACGCTCGAAGAGCTGTTCCTGCGCCACTACGGCGACGAGATCCAGCCCGGTGACGCGAACGACGGTGCCAAGGTGGAGCAGGCGGGGGGCCAAGCATGACGCTCACCACCGCCGACCGGCCGACCCCGGCCGGCATCACCACCTCCGCGGGTGGCAACGCGCTGGCCGGAACCGCGACCCTGATCCGGTTCATCCTGCGCCGTGACCGGATCCGCCTTCCCGTCTGGCTCGCCGCACTCACCCTGACCACCGTGTCCACGGCGGCCAGCTTCCCCGATCTCTACCCCACCGAAGTGGAGCGGCAAGCGCGAGCCGCGCTGTTCGACAGCCCGGCCGGCATCGCCATGAGCGGGCCCGGATTCGGCCTGGACAACTACACCTATGGCTCCATGCTGGCCCAAGAGATCGTCGGCTTCGTCGCTATTCTCGCCGGGCTCATGAGCGTGCTGCTCCTGGTCCGCCACACCCGCACCGAAGAGGAGACCGGGCGGGCGGAACTGGTCCGCGCCGGTGTCGTCGGGCGGCACGCTCACCTGGCGGCCGCGGTGATCGTCGTCGGCTCGGCCAACCTCGTGCTGGGCGCGCTGCATGCGGTGCTGTTGCCCAGTATGGGCCTGGAATCGATCAACTGGACGGGTTCGCTCGCCCTGGGGGCGTCCATCGCCGGGGCCGGGTTGGTCTTCACCGGCATCGCGGCGGTCACCGTCCAGGTGACCGAGTACTCCCGCGCGGCATCCGGGTTGGCCGGTGCCGCCATCGGTGTCGCCTACGCGCTGCGCGCCGCCGGTGACATCGGCGACAACGTGCTGTCGTGGCTGTCCCCGATCGGTTGGTCGCAGCAGACCCGCTCCTATGTCGACGAGCGGTGGTGGGTGCTGCTGCTCCCGCTGGTCGCCACGGTGCTGCTCGTCGCTACCGGCTTCGTCCTGAGCACGCGGCGCGATGTCGGCTCCGGGCTGCGCCAGTCGCGTCCGGGTCCGGCACAGGCGTCGCCTCGGCTCACGACGCCGCTGGGTTTCGCGCTGCGTCTCCACCGTGGTGCGCTGCTGTGGTGGTGCGTCGGGATGGGCCTGTTCGGCTTGGTTTACGGCAGCATCATCTCCGATGTCGAGCAGTTCGTGGCGGACAACCAAGTTCTGCAAGACGCGATGGCCGATGTCGGCGGGGCGACGCTGATCGATTCCTTCCTGGCGATGGTCGTGTCGATCCTCGCCACCGTCAGCACCATCTTCGGAATCCTGGCCATCCAGCGGATGCGCAGCGAAGAGACGAGCGGGCGAGCCGAGCCGCTGCTGTCCACGGCGCTTTCGCGGGCCAGATGGGCCGGCAGTCACCTCGTCGTGGCCCTCGGCGGCGGAGCTGCGGTGATGCTGGCCGCTGGGCTCGGGCTGGCGATCACGGCCGGGTTCGCCCTCGACGACGCGGCGGTGGCCGGCGACATTCTCGGTGCCGCGCTGGCCTACGTTCCCGCGCTGTGGATCAGCGTCGGCCTGGCCATCGCGATCTTCGGGCTGATCCCGCGCGCGATCGGCCTGGCGTGGGCGGTCCTCGTGTACGCGCTGGTGCTGAGCATGCTCGGTGGCCTGCTGCAGTTCCCTGAGTGGATGAACAACCTCTCCCCCTTCGAGCACGTTCCAGCGCTACCTGCGGAGGAGTTCACCATCACACCCATAGTCGTACTCACCGCCATCACGGCGGGATTAATCTGGATTGGCGTCGCCGCTTTCCAGCGACGTGACTTGACGACGAACTGATTGCACAGTGGGGGATCACGCGTGGCTACGACGTCCACCGCGGTCCCTCCGGCGGGGGGCAGTCCTGCGCCGGAGCGGCCGCCCGCCCGCGCCCGTCTCGTCCACATGTTCAGCGTGCTGTTCCGGACGCCGCGGCGGCCGCGCTTCATCGCCGAGGTCGCGCTCGTCGCCCTCGGGTACGGACTGTACTCGCTCATTCGCAACGCCGTACCCGACGTCGAGACCGAAGCCATCGCCCGCAGCCTCAGCATCTGGAAATTCGAACAAGGCCTGGGTATCGACTTCGAGCTCTGGCTCAATCACACGATGCACGCCGTCAACTGGCTGACGGTCACGGCGAACTACTTCTACGCGACGATGCACTTCATCGTCACCATCGCCGTGCTGGCCTGGCTGTTCTGGCACCATCCGGGGCGCTATCGGGCAGCGCGCACGGTCCTGGCGTTCACCACCGGGCTGGCGCTGATCGGCTACTTCGTCTTCCCGCTGGCACCGCCGCGGCTGCTGCCCGACGGCCCGTTCTTCGACACGGTCGTGCTGCACGACACCTGGGGTTCCATGGCCTCCGGTGACCTGCAGAACCTGTCCAACCAGTACGCCGCGATGCCGTCGATGCACGCGGGCTGGTCGTTGTGGTGCGGCATCGCCATCGTCATGTTCGCGCAGCGGCGGTGGGTCCGGATCCTGGGCATCCTGTATCCGCTGGCGACGCTGATCGTCATCACAGCCACGGCCAATCACTACGTTCTCGACGCCGTGGGCGGCTGGGCCACCCTCGCACTCGGGTTCGGCTTGCAGACTCTCCTGCACGGCCGTCCGGTGTCGGCCTTTCACCGCGACGTCATGGCGGTTACATAAGCTAGCGAGGATGGGCGACTGGGAGGGCGTGCGGCTACACGTCGTCACGGGCAAAGGTGGCACCGGCAAGACCACCGTCGCCGGGGCGCTGGCCATCGCCCTCGCGGCCGATGGTGGCCGGGTGCTCGTGGCTGAGGTCGAGGAACGTCAGGGCCTGGCGCAGTTGTTCGACGTCGCGCCGTTGACCTATGACGAGAAGCGCATCGCCGCCGCGCCACGCGGCGGCGACGTGTTCGGATCCGCCATCGATCCGCGTGAGGCGATGCACGAATACTTCGAGATGTTCTACCGACTCGGTCGGGCCGGCCGCGCCCTCGACAAGGTCGGTTTCGTCGACTTCGCCACGACCATCGCGCCGGGGCTGCGCGACGTCCTCGTCACCGGGAAGACCTACGAGGCCACCCGGCGCCGCACGTCGTCCGGTGAACCGGTGTACGACGCCGTCGTGCTCGACGCGCCGCCCACCGGCCGCATCACCCGCTTCCTCGACGTCAACACGTCGGTCACCTCGCTGGCTCGAGTCGGGCCCATCAACCGGCAGGCCCGCGCCATCACCGAGCTCGTCCACAGCCCGCGCACGGCGGTACACATCGTGACCCTGCTCGAGGACATGCCGGTTCAGGAGACCGCTGACGCCGTCGCCGAACTGCGTAGCGCCGAGATTCCCGTGGGTGCCATCGTCGTCAACCAGATGCGCCGTCCGCACCTGCGTTCCCGCGAGTTGACCGCGGCTCGCCGCCGGCGCCTCGATCGCGAAACCATCGCCAAGGGTTTGCAGGTGGCGGGGCTGCCGAACAACGACGGCGTGGTCGAGGTGCTCATGGACAACGCCGCGGCTCATGCCGAACGAGCGGCTCTCGAGAGGTCCCAACGGTCGGTGTTGAAGGAACTGGACCGCCCGACCTACGAGCTGCCGCACTACCCCGACGGCATCGACCCGACCGCGCTGTACGAGCTCGCTGATGTCCTCGCCGACCAGGGGGCGGCATGAGCGCGGCCGCCTACCCGCACCGGGCCCCGCAGCTACGCGCCGACCATCTCATCGACGACCCACGGGTGCGCATCATCGTCTGCTGTGGCTCCGGCGGGGTCGGCAAGACCACCACGGCTGCGGCCATCGCGCTGCGCGCGGCCGAGCGCGGGCGCCGAGCGGTGGTGCTCACCATCGACCCAGCCCGTCGGCTGGCCCAATCGATGGGGCTGACCGAGCTCGACAACACCCCGCGTGCCGTCCGGGGCGTGAACACCGAGGCAGGCGGCGGGCTCGACGCCATGATGCTCGACATGAAGCGCACCTTCGACGAGGTGGTGGAGGAGCACACCACCCCCGACAAAGCGCGCCAGATCCTGGCCAACCCCTTCTACCAGGCGGTGTCGTCGTCGTTCGCGGGCACGCAGGAGTACATGGCCATGGAGAAGCTGGGGCAGCTGCGGCATCGCTCCCAGTGGGACCTGATCGTGGTCGACACTCCGCCGTCCCGCTCGGCGCTGGACTTCCTCGACGCGCCGCAGCGGCTCGGGTCGTTCTTGGACGGGCGGCTCATCAGGCTTCTCAGCGGCCCGGCGCGTACCGGCGGGCGCAGCTATCTCAAGGTGCTGCACGCCGGGTTCAGCGTCATGACCTCGGCCATGACGAAGGTGCTGGGCAGTGAGCTGCTCCGGGACGTCCAAACGTTCGTCAATGCGCTGG
Source organism: Haloactinopolyspora sp. (assembly GCF_027324685.1). NCBI lineage: Bacteria > Bacillati > Actinomycetota > Actinomycetes > Jiangellales > Jiangellaceae > Haloactinopolyspora > Haloactinopolyspora sp. The sequence continues at coordinate 21,523 of NZ_DAHVSH010000136.1, read as the reverse complement.
ACACCATGTTCGGCGGCTTCCGTGAGCGCGCCGACCAGACCTACGCACTGCTCAAGCGGCCCGAGACCGCGTTCTTGGTGGTCGCCGCGCCCGAGCCTGATGCGCTGCGGGAGGCGTCCTACTTCGTCGACCGGCTGTCACGGGATGCGATGCCGCTGGCGGGTCTGGTGCTCAACCGGATGCGCGTCGACCGCGCCGCGGGCATCGGCGAGGAACAGGCGATCGCCGCGGCCGAGCGACTGGAAGCCGCCGGCGAACACCAGCTGACGGCGTCGTTGCTGCGGCTGCACGCTGAGCACTTGCGCTTGGCCGCCCGCGACGAGCGGATCAGCGACCGGTTCAGCTCCGCTCATCCCGACGTGCCGGTGGTGCGGTTGCCGGCGCTGGCCGGCGACGTGCACGATCTCGACGGGCTACGCCAGGTCGGTGTGCACTTCAGCGGTACCGGCTGACGGTCGGTCAGCGCCAGCCGCTGCCGTCGTCGTCATCGTCGTCGTTGCCCTCGCCGTTGCCTTCGGTCGGGGGTGTCGGCGGAACGGTCGGCGGGTTGATCTCCCAACCGTTGTCGCCGCCGTCGTCGCCGTCATCGTCATCGTCGTCATTGCCGGGCGGAATGCCGTTGGAGACGTACAGCCCGATGCTGGTCCCTGACCCGACCTTGGCGCCGGATTCCGGGCTGGTACGCACCACCAGCCCTTTGTCCAGATCGGAGTTCACTTCGCCGGACACCGACGCATCGAATCCCTCGTCGGCGAGCTTCTTGGTGGCGTCGTCGACGGTCATGCCACGCACGTCGGGAACCTGCGTGGAGACGCCCTCGATGCTGCCGGGGTCCGGCTTCTTGAAATCCTCTTTCGGCAGATCCAGGGAGTCGTGGGCGTCGTCCATCATCTGCTTCCACACCGGGCCGGGCAGACACCCACCACATGCGTCGCTGACGTACTCGCCGTTGAAGGTCCGCCCGTCCAGGCTCTCCTGCGGTGCCTCGACGTCGGCGACCGCCACCGCGGTCGCCAGCTGCGGGGTGTACCCGGCGAACCAGACCGACACCGCGTTGTCGGTGGTACCGGTCTTACCAGCAGCGATCCGGCCGTCCTCGAGCTGCATCCTGTTACCGGTGGCACCGGAGTTGTGAATGACGCCCTGCAGAACCGAGTTCACCGCATCGGCCACCGACGTGTCGAGCACGCGGTTGCATTTCGGATCGGTGTGGTCGACCAGGACGTTGCCATCGGAATCGGTGATCTTCTGGATCGCGGTGGCCGGGCAATGCACTCCACGAGCCGCGAACGTGGCGTACGCCTGCGACATCGACAGCGGCGAAACCTCGTTCACGCCAAGCGCGAAAGACGGAACCTGCGACAAAGGTTGCCGCTTGCCGTTCTCGTCAAGATTGGCACGCATGATTCCGGACTGCTCAGCGATCGTGGCCGGCTCACACAGCCCGGTGCGCTGAGTCAGCTGCGCGAAGAACGTGTTCACCGACTTCTCGGTGCCGGTACGGAGCGTGAACGAGCCCGAACCGAGCCCGGAGTAGTTGCCCACACTCCACGACGCGCTACTTCGGTATTGGCCATCGCAGGTGGTGAAGTTCCGCTCGGGGATGCTCATGCTCGCTGGGGAGCTGATGGAGGTGTTCAGGCTCATGCCTTGGTTGATGGCTGCAGCGAGGACGAAGACCTTGAACGTCGAACCCGGCTGAATACCGACTCCGCCGCCCATGTGCTCGTCGACCGCGTAGTTGATGTTGCTGACGCCTTCACCTTCGACGCCGTACTTGCGCGAGTTGGACATCGCCCGGATGTAGCCTGTGCCCGGTTCCACCGTCGCCATCGAAGCGATCACGTCGTCAGTGGGCGCCACCCGGTCGAAAACCGCTTCGTCAGCTGCCTCTTGGACCTCGGGGCTCAGTGTGGTCCGGATGACAAGCCCGCCGCGCTCGAGTGCCATCAACCGTTCTTCCGGAGTTTCGCCGAGCTCCTCCAGCGTCCGGACCTCGTGCGTCACGTAGTCGCAGAAGTATCCCGCCCACGCGTCGGTGCAGCCGTCCGACACCGGCGTGACGTCGAGCCCGAGCTTCTGCTGGCGCGCGGCAGCCGCCTGCTTCTCGGTGATCCGCCCGGTCTGGGCCATCCGGTTCAGTACCGTGTTGCGCCGGGCCAGTGCGGCCTCGGGGTTGCGGGTGGGGTCGTAGTTGTGCGGCTGCTGGACCAGGCCCGCGAGCATGGCCGCCTGGGGGATGGTGAGCTCGGCGGCTGAGGTGGAGAAGTACGTACGGGCGGCCGCTTCGATGCCGTAGGCCCGAGCCCCGTAGTAGGCGATGTTGAGGTAACGCTCGAGGATCTCCTTCTTGCTCAGCTCCTGCTCGACCCCGACGGCCATGCGCAGCTCTTCGAGCTTGCGGCGGTAGCCTTCGACACCGCTGCTCGCCTGGACCTCGGCCAGCTCCTCCTTGGTCTCGGCCTGGGCGACCCGCACCAGCTTCACGTACTGCTGGGTGAGCGTGGAACCGCCGCCTTGGGTCTCGCCTGCCTCCATGTTCTGCATCAGCGCACGCATCGTGCCTTGGAAATCGATGGGCCCGCGTTCGAAGAAGCGGTCGTCCTCGATCGCCAGGATGGCGTTCTGCATGTTCTCGGAGATGTCGTCGAGACCGACGTAGATCCGGTTCTCGTCGAAGAAGGTAGCCAGGATGTGGCCCTCGGCGTCGAGGATCACCGAACGCTCGGCCATCGGCCCGGCATCCAGTTCACCCGGCATATCGGCGAACGCATCGGCGCTTTCGCGGGCTGTGAGCCCCAGCCCGGCCACCACCGGGAGGGCGAGCCCGGCCAGCAACACTCCGCTGAGCGCGCTGACGCCGACCACGAGGAACACTCGGCGGACCGAGGAGACTACGGCCGAAGGTCGCAAAGCCATGGTGGCATGTTACGTGGTCATGGCAAACTGGTGCGCATCGATAGCAATCGGATTCCGCTATCAGGATCCGCGCGCTCCGCGCCATCGGCCAAGTGGATGATCTTTGTTTCGGTCGATCAGGGTCTACCCATGACCACCCACTTTGCATAGCGTCACGCTCATCGGGGTGAACGGGAGAGGTTTGGTGTTCACCGAAGTGACGGGGGTGACAGCCGTATGACGTGGATCGATGATTGGACCAGCCTGGCGGCGTGCCGGAGCAGCGAACCAGATGAACTGTTCGTTCCCGGTGCGGCGCAGAACCGGGCCAAGGCGGTATGCCTGGGCTGCCCGGTTCGCACCGAATGCCTTGCCGACGCCTTGGACAACCGAACCGAGTTCGGTATCTGGGGCGGCATGACCGAGCGTGAACGGCGTGCACTGCTGCGCCGTCGTCCCGAGGTCCAGTCGTGGCGTGCCCTGCTCGAAGCCGCTCGCGACAACTACATGGTGAAGGCTGGCTGACGGCAGCACCCATGAGATCAGCGAGCCCCGGGTCGATCGAGCGACCCGGGGCCGGCTCATGTCTGGCGGGCTGACGGCAGCGACGTGGGCGGGTGGTACTCACCCACGTAGGTACGCTCCCACCACGCGCCGGTCCGCCGACGCTCGGCCCAGCTGGTGAATCGGTACCGGTAGTACGAGGCGCGGACGTAGACCGGCGGGCGGTCGGCGAACGGGTTGTGCCGCAACAGCCGCAGCGTGGCCCGATCGTTCTCCAGCAGCCGAACCAGCAACGGTTCGAACCACGGTCGCGCGTAGGCCGGCGACAGCGCGGCGAACCACATCAACCAGTCCAAGCGCAGGTGATACGGCGCCACCTGCGGCGGTCGGCGCCGCACGTCTCCCGGCTTGCCTTTGAACTCGTACTCGCGCCATGGTGTCGCCGGCCCGACGTCGGCGTCGTCGGTGCCCTCGAGCACGATCTCGTATCGGGTGCGGGTGATACTGCCGAAAGCGCCGTAGGTGTTCACCAGCATCAACGGGGTGAAGCTGTAGTTCATCAGCTGCCGCCGCGAGACCAGGTTCCGCACCGGCCAGTAGCTGAGCACGATCACGCCGACCGCCACGACGATCACCGTCACCTGATGCCACAGCGGCGCATCCGGCATGTCGGCCGGCACCGACACCGGCCAGACCGCACGCCAGAACCCGTCGCCGAGCACCGGGAGTGCCAGCACGATCGTCAAGAGGTTCAGCCACGAGAAGTTGCCGCTGAGCATCAGCCACGCCTGGGTGACGATGACGACGCCCGCAGCGATCCCGGCGATCGGCTGGGGCAGGAAGAGCAACACCGGCATCCCGAGTTGCGTGACATGGTTCGCGGCCACCTCGACCTTGTGCAGCCGCGGTGGAAGGCGGTGGAAGTACCAGCTCAACGGGTTCGGCATCGGCTGCGTCTCGTGGTGGTATTGCAGGCAGGTCAAGTCTCGCCAGCAGCTGTCGCCGCGAAGTTTGATCAGCCCCGCGCCGAACTCGACCCGGAACAGCACCCACCGCAGCGCCAGCAGGATCAGCAGCGGCGGCGCCGCCGCGTCGGATCCGGCCGACGGACCGAGGAAGACGGCCAGGAAGCCGACCTCGCACAGCAACGACTCCCAGCCGAAGCCGTACCAGACCTGGCCGACGTGGACGATCGACAGATACGTCACCCACAACACCGCCCATACCGCCATGTGCGCGGCAAGCGGCAGCTCGTCGCCCAGCCCGACGAGCAACGCCGCCGACACCCCGACGCCGGTCCAGGCCACCGCGGCGAAGAACCGGTCCGAGTAGTGGAGGCGGAACAGACTCGGCGCCTGCCGCCACGACGTCGCGCGCAGGTGGCGGGGCGCGGGAGTCAGTCCCTGCTGCCCGAACAGCGCGCGGAACTGCAGCGCCGCTGTCAGGAACGCGACCAGATAGACCAGCGCGAGCCCACGCTGGAACACCAGCCGGCTCACCCAATATCCCTCTGTGGAGAACCACTCCATCACCGAAGCCTCCACCTGCCAGCGTGTCCCGCATCGGCGATGAGCAAACGTAGCCGCTGCGGCGTGCGATGGTGGACTCGTGACCGGATCGGAACGCATCAGAATCGCTGCAGCGCAGAGCCCGGTCACGCTTGATCCGGCCAGGAACGGCGACCAGATCCGGCGGCTGATGCGCTCGGCCCACGAGCACGGCGCGCGCCTGATTCAGTTTCCCGAGGGCGCGCTGTCCGGCTACCCCGCCGGCGCGCACGACCGGTCCGGACACGTCGCTCGCACCGCTACGCGAGACGAGCTCAGCAGCATCGCCGAGCTAGCCCGCGAGTTGCGGCTGTGGGTCGTCGTGGGCGGCAACCATGCCTTGACGCCGCCGAATCGTCCGCACAACAGCTTGTACGTGATCTCCGACCGCGGTGAGCCGGTGGATCGCTACGACAAGCGCCGGTGCTCGAGCAACGAGCTGGAGAACTGGTACACGCCGGGCTTCGAACGTGTGGTGTTCGACGTGGACGGCTTCCGGTTCGGGTGCGTCTTGTGCATCGAGATCAACTTTCCGGATCTCATCATGGAGTACCTCGACGACGGCGTCGATTGCGTGCTGTTCTCCTCGCACTCGCAGGACCCGATCTTCGATGTCGTCATGCGGGGACACGCGGCCACGAACAACCTCTGGTTCAGCGTGGCCGTCCCGGCCCACTGCAGCGAGGCGATGCCGGCCGGAGTCGTCGGGCCGCACGGATACCGGCTGGGTGCGTGCTCGGCTGACGGCGGAGCCGATCTGGTGTGTGTGGACCTCGATCGCGGCGACCCGTCGCTCGACATCGCCCTGAACAAGGCCCGGCCGTGGCGGGCGGCCGCGCGAGCCGGTGACGTCTACGCGCTCCGGCGGGTCGACGATCCGCGCAGCGCCGACCGCGCCACATTCTGAACCTCTGTTCTGAACCTCTTCACGGCGCGCTAGCCGATTCCAAGGCGTGATGACTCGCGTCAAGATGCTCACCGCGTCCAAGACCTCGCCTTCTGCACCCGGGTTGCCTTCAGCGACCGGACCAGCTGAGGCTGCGTGATCGGGCAACTTCAGACGAGTCAACGCGGAGGCTAGACGCTCGAACTGATGTTCGATATAATTGACCAGCGAGCTTGTTTCGATGGCGGGAGGGCCGATGAGCGAGGCCGACGATGTGGAGTTCGACCGGATGATCGATGCGCCGCCCGGCCCGGAGCTCGCGGCGTGGCTGTGCACACTCGACGTCAACGAGGTGTCTGCCCACGATCTCGTGTCGGTGGCTGCGGCGTGGGAGCGGCACAAGGCGTTCACCGACGCTCGGATGGTCCAGGCACTGGCCGAGCTGACCGAACGGCCGGAGTATCAGCAGTGCACCTGCCCCACCGACATCGAGACCCCGCATACCCATCGTGCGGTCGAGCCGGCCGGTGACGAAGTGTCGCTGGCGCTGGCATGGTCGCCGGGCCGAGCTCGTCATCAGGTCTCGGTCGCCACAGAACTGTGCGACGACCTCCCCGCCACGCTCGCCGCACTCGAGGACGGGCTGATCGACTACGACAAGGCCCGCTTGATCGCTGACCGCACCCGCTGCTTGACCAGTGTCGAATTGCGGCGCCGGGTCGAGTCCCGCGTTCTGGGCCGAGCGCCCCGTCAGACCCGCGCCCAGCTCGACCACGCCTTGCGCCGCGAGGTCATCGCCGCCGACCCTGAGGCCGCAGAGCAACGCCGGCGCACCGCCTCCGAGCAGCGGCGGATGTCCCGGCCCGAGCCGGCCGCGCCCGGCGGCGACGACGGCATGGCGCGCATCGAACTCTACGGCCCGGCAGAAGACCTCGCCGCCCTGTACACCGCCGTCGATGCCGCCGCCCGCCACATCCGCGGCCAGGGTGATCGGCGCACCCTCGACCAACTGCGTTTCGACATCCTCACCGGCCTCGGCTGGACCGCGTTGGACACGGGTCACCTCGGCTGCTGCAACCCCACCTGCACCCAAAGCCAGCACCACCGGCTGGCCACCATGCACGGCAACGCCGCCACCGTCCACGTCACCGTGCCTGCGTCCACTCTGCTCGGCACCGACGACCACCCCGGTCACCTGCACGGGTTCGGCCCCATCACGGCCGAAGCATCGCGGCGCATCAGCACCGAGGGCCCCTGGCGGCGCCTGCTCACCGAACCCACCGGCGGGCAACTCCTCGACTACGGCCGCACCACCTACCACCCGCCCGCGAGTCTGACGGCGTTCGTCACCGCCCGTGATGCCACCTGCCGCTTCCCCACCTGCAACCACACGGCGCGCAGCGGCGACATCGACCACAAGCAGCCCTACGACCGCGGTGGCGACACGTCCGCCACCAACACCTGGGTCCTGCACGGTGGCCATCACTTCGGCAAGACCCACCACCGCTTCACGATCCACACCGACGCTGACGGAACCACCTGGTGGACCACACCGGCCGGGCACACCTACCCTGTCGAACCCGAATCTCTCGGCCCTCTCGCCACCGTCGCACCCGCGACGCACGTCGTAGCGGAGCCCGCACCGTTCTGACCGGCCGGTCCGCTCATGCGGCGGGGAGAATGCTGTGCCCGACGCCGAACACGTTCTCGGGGTCGTAGGCCCGCTTCACCGTGCGCAGCCGCGCGTAGTCACTCGCGGTGTACGCCTGTGCGGTGCGAGACGTGTCGGACAGGAAGTTCAGGAACGCCCCGCCGATGCCGTACGGGCGAAGACCGTTCACCACGTGGGGCGTCGGCGCATCGACGATGACGCTGAACTCCGCGGTGTTGCGCCCCGCCGGTCCGCCGTCGGCGCCCGGGCGGGCCAGCGCCCCGCCCCAGTGACGCACCTCGACGTTCGCGCCGGCGCCGTCGACGGCCCCGGCCGTGTCGACCAGCCGCTTGATCACCGCGTCCGGCAGGTCCGGGAAGAAGTCCAGGTACCTGGCGGGCGTGCCGCCCATCGCGGCGTCGGCGTACCGCATCGATCGGTACCCGTCCACCAAGGCCGGCCCGGCAGCCGCGCGCAACGGACGCAGCAGGCGTTCGGCCTCGTCGGCACCGCCGGCGTACATCGCCTTGATGCCCAGCACCCGTCGGCCGTCCACCGTGGTGAGCACGATGGCGGTGCTCATCGCGTCGGGCGCCCCGCGAGCCCAGTCGCCGTAGGCCGCCAGCGTCTCGTCGGCTCGTTCGGGCGCGAAGTACGAGATGCCGCCGTAGACCTCGGTGACGGGGTAGAGGCGGAACTCCAGCGAGGTCACCACCCCGAAGCTGCCGCCACCGCCACGCAACGCCCAGAACAGATCGGCATTCTCGTATGCATCGGCGCGCACCAGCCGCCCCTCGGCCGTCACGACTTCCGCGCTCAGCACGCTGTCCGCAGCCAGGCCATACAGCCGTCCCAGCCAGCCCATCCCGCCGCCGAGCGTGAACCCGGTGACACCGACGGAGTTCGACGAACCCGACAGCGGCGCCAGGCCGTACGCCGACGCGGCGGCGAGCACGTCACCCCACACGGCTCCGGGCCCGACGTGTGCGACCTGGCGGTGCGGATCGACCTGCACGGTGTTCATCGACGTCGTCTTCAGCAGCAGCCCGTCGTCGCAGGGCACATGCGTACCGTGGCCGGTGGCCTGGACGGCGAACGGCACGTCGTAGTCGCGCGCGGCGACGACCGCCGCGTGCACGTCAGCGATGTTCGTGGCCTCGGCCACCAGCGCCGGGCGGGGGTCCAGCGTCGGCGCGAGCGGGCGGCGGTGCGCGTCGTACCCCTCGTCGCCCGGCAGGTGCACCGCGCCGCTGAACGTGCGGCCCAGCCAGTGGGTGACATCCGGTCGTGTCATCGTCATGTTCGCCATGTCGAGCTCCTGTTCTCCGTCCTCACCGATACGTCGAACGGCTCCTCAGGAAATCGACAGGTCGTCGAGAAATCGGGCCGGAAAACGTCGCTCGCGTACGCTGACGCCGTGTCCGCCGGTCCGCACGTTTACGCGATCCCCCTGCGCACCCGGTTTCGAGGCATCACCGTGCGCGAAGGCATGCTGATCCAAGGTCCGGCCGGATGGGGAGAGTTCTGCCCGTTTCCCGAGTACGACGATGCCGTCGCGGCGTCGTGGCTGGCCACGGCCGTGGAGCAGGCCACCGAAGGCTGGCCCGCGCCAGTACGTGACCGCGTCCCGGTCAACTGCACCGTGCCGGCGGTCGACGCCGAACGTGCCCACGCCATCGCCGCCGGTTCGGGCTGTGCGACGGCGAAGGTCAAGGTCGCAGACCATCCGGACGCACAGGCCGAGGACATGGCCCGGGTCGAGGCCGTCCGCGACGCCCTCGGACCGGACGGGGCGATCCGGGTGGATGCCAATGCCGCGTGGGACGTCGACACGGCCATCGCCCGGATTCGCCAGCTCGATCGCGCGGCCGGCGGTCTCGAATACGTCGAGCAACCGTGCCGGAGCATCACCGAACTGGCCGCCGTCCGCCGTCGCGTCGACGTCCCCATCGCGGCCGACGAGTCGATTCGGCAGGCCGACGATCCGCTCGCCGTCGCCGTCGCCGGGGCGGCGGACATCGCCGTCATCAAGTGCACGCCCCTCGGTGGCGTCCGCCGGGCCCTGCAGGTGGCCGAGGCGTGCGGGTTGCCGTGCGTAGTCTCCTCGGCCCTGGAGACCAGCGTCGGACTGGCGGCCCAGCTGGCCCTCGCCGGCGCATTGCCCGACCTCGACCACGCCTGCGGGCTGGGGACACTGAGCCTGCTCGACGGCGATATCGTCGCGGCGACCGACTCGCTGGTGCCGGTCGACGGGTTTCTCCCGGTCCCGCGCACGCCGCCGAGCCCGGACCCGGCGGCGTTGCGCGCCTACGCGATGCGCGACCCGGACCGATCAGCGTGGTGGCGCCGCCGCCTGGATCGGGTCGGTGACCGGCTCGGCCTGGGTCAAGGCGATGCCACCCCAGATGCGGACCACGACACTGAGTAGCAGCGACGGCATGAACACCGCCCCGGCGACCGCGGTCAGTGGGGTGTCCGGCGCGAAGATCGTCACCGCCGTGGCCGTGCCCGCGATGAGTGCTACCCACCCGAACCCGGCCGGAAGGGCACGTCGCGCCACTGCTGCCCAGCCTGCAGCAAGCATCGACAGGCCGAGGAACAGGTTCGCCGCACCACCGGCCGCATCGAGCACGACGGTGAAGGCGGTCCATGCGCTCTGGGCGGCGGTTGCGTCCCGATCGGCCGCGTCGACGAAGGCCGGGACCCCGTACCAGTGGCCGAACGGCACGATCAGATGCAAAGCGATGCCGATCATGCCGAACCACAACGTCGCCGCGGCCGCGATGGGCGCTCGGCCCCGAATGCGTCCGGCGAGCCCGGCGACGAAGACGACCGCGAAGACCAGGTTCAACAGCCCCACGAAAACGGCTGCTCGCAGCATCGCGCCGTCCTCGCGTAGAAAGTCGATGGCCGACGCCGGGTCGGTGAAGGTATCCGCGGTCCAACCGCTGAGCGTCCACAAGGCTCCCTCGACGGCGAGCCCGAGTCCGGCGACGATGCCGGACCAGCCGGCGATCTTGGCATGGATGGTCATCAGGGTTTCCTCTCTGTCAGGCCGTCGTCTTGACGGGCGTACGGACCGGCTCGCGGTTGATCGACGTCCGGCGCCGCTGAACGACGCCACTGCTCGCGGCCAGCACGACGGCGAGGAGGACAGCCGCGCGCATGCCGTCGACGCCATCTCCAGCCAGCGACCAGACCGTGGTGGTCAGAGCCGGCCCGAAAGCGATGCCGAGTTGCCGTGCGAGGCTGGTCGATGCTCCGGTCGTTCCGAGCAGGTGACGCGGCGAACGAGCCATCGCCAGCGTCTGGTTGGGCCCGGCGAACAACCCCGCTCCGGCGCCGGCCACGGCCAACCGCCACGCGAGATCGCCCGCGCTCCACGTCGAGCTCAGCGGCGCGAGCAGCAGTAACCCGATCGCGATGATGACGGATCCGGTGACCACCACCCGCGTGGCTCCGAATCGGTCGGCCAGCACGCCGCTGACGAAGCCGAAAGCCATCACCATGACGGGGAAGGCGAGCATGGTGACGCCGATCTGCGCCGTGGTCGCGCCCGCGACCTGGTGCAGGAAGAACGGGACCAGGAACAGCACCGCCATGACAGCGGTCATCTCCAACATCAGCGCAAGGTGCGGGCCTGGCATCCCGCGGGCGCCGAAGAGTTCACGCACCGGCTCGCTGCTCGCCGAGCGTCGCCACATCGCCACGAACGGCACGGCCGCGATCAGCAACAACAGCCAGGCCGGCCCACCTTCGGCAGCCAGGGACAGCCCCAGCATCACCGCTATCGCAGCTGCGCCGATCAACCCCGTTTCCATGGCCCAGGACCGATCCGGCAGGCTGAGCCCGCGATCGGCCGGCAACTGGCCGAGCCCGATCCCGATGACGAGCAGGCCCACCGGCACGTTCAGGTAGAAGATGGCCGGCCAGCCGAGGGTGTCGACGAGCAGCCCGCCGAGCAACGGCCCGCTGACGCCGCCGAGCGGTCCCAGCGTCATGACCACGCCCATCGCCCGCCCGCGTGCCTCCGGCCGCACGGCCGTCGTCGCCAGCACAGGGACCAAGGCGAACAACACGGCGCCGAAGCCACCCTGAACGACGCGAGCCGCGATCAACCAGCCCATCCCGGGCGCCAGGCCCACGGCGGTGCTCGACACGGCGAATCCGGTGACGGCAAAGGTCAGGGCGGCACGCGCCCCCACGCCGTCCAGCCAGCGGCCGCTCGGTAGCGACAGTGCGATCAGGGGCAGGACGTAGGCGAGAACGACCCACTGGGACAGGCTCGTCGCCGTTCCGAAGTCCGCCTCGATCGTCGGTAACGCGACCTGGACCACCGTCGCATCGAGTTGCGCCATGAACACGGCGATCCCGGCGCCGGCGACCAACGCCCATCGGTTCTTCCCCGCGGCCATCCCGACCATCTCCTCAAGTTCACATTGTGTGTAGTTTGAAAATACACACGATGTGAAGTTTGAGCAAGGGTTGAGGGCGGACCGCGCGCCGCACTACCGTGAAAGTCCATCTGCCGCGAAGAGGTGAGGGTCGTGGACGTCCTCGAGTTCCCTGACGCCGACGGCTGGGAGAGGTGGCTGCGCAGCCATCACGACGTACACACCGAGGCATGGCTGCGCATCGGCAAGAAGAACCGCGGGGCCGGCCTCGTCTCGATCGACGAGGCACTCGACGTCGCGTTGTGTTACGGCTGGATCGACGGTCTGCGCAGGGCCTATGACGACGTGTCTTTCCTGCAGCGCTACTCACGCAGGCGGCCGAGGAGTTCGTGGTCGAAGATCAACGTCGCCAGAGTCGAGGCGTTGACGGCGGCCGGACGAATGCAACCGCCCGGCCTCGACCACGTCGCGGCCGCCCAGGCCGACGGACGGTGGAGGTAAGGCGATGGCGCGGATCAGGTCGATCGTCATGAACGTGTCGGACGTTCGCCGCGCGGGCCAGTTCTGGACCGGCGCGCTCGGTTACGTCCCGCATCCGGACAACCCGGCCTTCCTCCTCCCGCCGGACGGCGACGGCCCACGTGTCCATCTGGATGAGGGCGACCGGATGCACCTCGATCTGTCGGCCGACGACGCGGCCGAACAGGCCGCCGAGGTGGAGCGGCTGATCGCGCTCGGCGCCACCCGCGTGCCATGGGTGTATCCCGACGATGCCGACTTCGTCGTGCTCGCCGATACCGAGGGCAACCTGTTCTGCGTGATCGACGCCAGTCGGTGAGCGGTCAGCCGACGACGCTCTTGAGGGCGGCAACGTGGTCGGCATAGGCGCGCCGACCGGCGGGGGTGAGCGCCGCCCAGGTCCGCACCCGGCCCCGTCCGGTGGGCTTGGAGATCGTCACGTAGCCAGCGTCCTGCAGGACCTTCAGGTTCTTGCTGACCACCGAGTCGGCCACGCCGAGCATGTCGCGCAGTGTCGCGAACTCCGCCGACGAGGTCGCATCGAGGAACGCGCAGATCCGTAGCCGGTGCGGCGCATGGATGATCTCGTTGAACTGCGTGCTCATGCGCCTGCCCGCAACTGGGCCCGCAACGCCACGTCGAAGCGTCGCCCGAGCACCACGACAGCCACCCCGACAACGGCCGCCATGACCCACGTCGGCCAGGCCAGCGACGTCGTCCACACGATGACGAGGGAAGCCACCATCAGTACCCCGACCAGAGCACCCATGGCGTAAGCCCAGCGACTGGCGCGCCCTGCCTCGAAGCCGGAGATCCACACGCCGGTCAACCGGCGGTAGGTCTGCACCAGCAGCGCGATGCCGGCCAGGAACAGCAGCGTAGCCACGCTTCGCACCAAGGTGTCACCGAAGCTGAACGCGACGAGATGCCCCGCCAACAGCAGCCCCAGGATCGGGTGATACCACCACGGCGTCACCAGCCGCTCCGCGGCGGCGGTGCGCGCCTCGCCGATCATCGTCAGCGGGTCAGGCTGCTGCACGTCATTATTTTCCATGTCGGAAAGTCAATCACATTCCAACTTGGAAAGTCAATGCTCGGTGGTCACGCGGGCTCGTCCGGAGCACGGACGACGGCCACTGGACGCGTCGCCTGGTGGAGTACGGCCTGGCTGATCGAACCGAGCAACAGGCCGCGGAACTTGCCGAGACCCCGCGAGCCGACGACGACCAGCGCTGCGTCGCGCCCGTGGTCCAACAGCACATCGGCCGGATGACCGGCTTCGACGTGCACCGTGACGGCGACGTCGACGTCGACCGCCCTGCGGGCCCGGTCGACAGCTTGACTCGCCTGCTCGACAGCCCGCCGGCGATCCTCCGCGGCCACTTTCGACATCGTGTCGGCATCGATGATCGGCATCGGCAGCACCGACACCTGGTACGCGTTCAACGCCACCACGTCGACGCCACGCAACGCCGCCTCGGTCATCGCCCACCGCAGCGCCGCATCGCTCGGTTCGGAACCGTCGACACCGACGACCACCGGGCCATCGGACGGCAGGACGTCGGACGGCACCACCACCGTCGGACACGGCGCACTCGCCGCGACCTTGCCGCTCACCGATCCCAGCGCCAGCGCGCCCAGGCCGCCGAGCCCGCGCGTACCGACGACGACCAAGCTCGCTTCCTGCGCTGCCTCGAGCAGGGCCTCGTCCGGACGGCGCACGAGCAGGGAAGTCTCGACGTGGACGTCCGGCGCTTGGGAGGCGGCCCGCTCCCGAGCGGTGGTGAGGACTTCCTCGCCGTAGGCCATCAGATCGTCCGGCGGCGGGAACGTCGAGGCATCACCGAAGGCCGCCACCGTGATCGGCACCCACACCACGTGGACGATGCGAACACCAGCGTTGCGCCGCTGCGCGTCGGCCACCGCCCAGTCCAGCGCTGCGCCGCTGTTGAACGAACCGTCCACGCCGACGACGATCGTCTCGGTCCTGGTGGTCATGTGCGACTCCGTCCGCTGGCAACGTTGATCCGCTGACCCTGTTGCCATGATGACATCGGCAGGCGGGGCTCGGGTGAGAATCGTGACCCGATCGCCTAGCGGTCACCATATGACCGCAATGCCTCGTAGGTTCGTCTCATGGACATGAAGTTGGAACTCGTCGCCGTACCGGTGACCGATGTCGACCGCGCCAAAGACTTCTACGTCCGGGCGGGATTCGTCGCCGACCACGACCACGCTGTCAGCGACACCATCAGGTTCGTGCAGCTCACTCCACCCGGGTCGGCATGCTCGATCGCCATCGGCTCCGGCCTGAGCTCCATGCAGCCCGGGTCGCTGGACAACATGCAGATGGTGGTGGCCGATGCCGATGCCGCCCGCGCCGAGCTGATGGAGCGCGGCATCGAGGTCAGCGAGGTCGACGAGCAGCCCTGGGGCCGATTCGTTTTCTTCTCCGACCCCGACGGCAATCAGTGGGCCTTGCAGCAGTTGCCCGACTACGCCGCCGGCGCCCGGGACGCCTGACGCGCAGAGCCGACGACGAGCGGAAGTCAGTGTCACTTCTGGGGTAAACGCGCCGTTAGAATGCGGGAGCGCCGAACGCACAGGAGTTCACATGACGCATGGCTGGCCGGGTTGGTTGGCAGTCGTCGGCGGGTCCGGACGTGGTGCGGGCGTATCGTCGGCTGTGTCGGTAGGTCGGGTAATCTCGCCTGCCGGATCACAGCCACGCCCAGGGGAAAGGTGCCATGAAGGCACGCGACATCGTCGTGCAGATACCCACGGTCACGCTCAAGGACCCGGTCGCCAAGGCCGTTCGCGTCATGACGCAGGAGCAGCTGCCGGGGTTGATCGTCGTCGACGAGAACTCGAAACCTCGCATCGTCATTCCGGGCACCCAGGTGCTCCGGATGGCCGTGCTGCACTCGTATCAGGACGATCCGGCGCTCGCCCGGACCATCGACGAAGCTCATGCCGACCGGTTCTGGCAGGACCTGGGCAATCGAACCGTCGGCGAATGCCTGCCCGGCTATCCCGCCAAGCCCGTCACGGCCAGTCTCGACGCCACGTTGCTCGAACTGGCCACGCTCATGGGGCGGCTACACAGCCCGCTGGTCGCCATCGTCGACCACACCCACGCACTGGTCGGCGCCGTCACGCTGAACCGCCTGCTGATCAACCTCGCGTTGCCCGATCTCGACAACTGACGTCACGCCCGGCGCACACCACACCGGCGGGACGCCAGGGATGAGTGCGGCACTCGCGATAGTCATCTTCGCGGTCGCGTTCTTCTTCATCGCAACAGAGAAGGCGAACAAAACCGCCGTCGCACTCATCGCGGCCGGCGTCATGGCCGTCACCGGCCTGATTCCCGGGTCAGAGGTGTTCTTCTCCGAGCACGAGGGCATCGACTGGAACGTCATCTTCCTTCTGCTCGGCATGATGATCATCGTCGGGGTAGTCAAGCAGACCGGCTTGTTCGACTATCTGGGCATCTGGGCGGCCAAGAAGTCTCGCGGCAAGCCGTACCGGCTGATGGTGCTGCTGATGGCGATCACCGCCATCGCCTCGCCCATCCTCGACAACGTCACCATCATCATGCTGGTGGTCCCGGTCACCATCGTGGTGTGCAACCGGCTCGGCATACCCGCCCAGCCGTATCTCATCGCCGAGATCCTCGCCTCCAACATCGGCGGCGCTGCGACCCTCATCGGCGACCCGCCCAACATCATCATCGCCAGCCGGGCCGGGTTGAGCTTCAACGACTTCCTCATTCACATGACGCCGATCGTCATCGTGATCTTCGGCGCGTTCGTGCTGCTGACCCGAGTCCTGTTCCGCAAGTCGTTCGTGTACAACCCGGACAGGGTCGCAGCCGTGATGGTCTTGCAGGAGCGGCGGGCCATCACCGATCCGCGCCTGCTCGTCCGCTGCATGGTGGTACTCGGGCTGGTCATCATCGGGTTCTGCTTGCACGCGGTGGTGGATGTCGAACCGTCGATCGTCGCCCTGGTCGGCGCCGGGGTGATGCTCTTGGTGTCGGGCCTCGACATCTCGGACGTACTCAACGAGGTCGAGTGGCCCACGCTGGTCTTCTTCATGGGCCTGTTCGTCATGGTGGCCGGCCTCTCGCACACCGGAGTGATCTCTGACGTCGGTAGCTGGGTGGTCGACACCGTCGGGCAGAACTACTTCGCCGCGGCCTCCGCCCTGGTGTTCGGTTCGGCGATCTTGGGGGCGTTCTTCGACAACATTCCCTACACCGCCACCATGGCGCCCATCGTCGAAGGTCTCGTCGCCCAGTCGCCGGACCCGGCCACCGGAGAGGCGTTGTGGTGGGCCTTCGCCTTGGGGGCGGATTTCGGCGGGAACGGGACCGCCATCGCCGCCAGTGCCAACGTCGTCGCCATCGGCCTGGCGGCCCGCGCGGGCCACAACATCTCGTTCTGGCAGTTCACCAAGTACGGCATCTTCGTGACGATCCTCAGCTCGGTGATGGCCTTGGCCTATGTCGGCCTGCGCTACTTCATGTGAGTGAAGTGGCGGACGGCACGATCAGCGCACGGCACCGGGATCGATCGCGTGTAGGCGATTGTCGGTTCGCGTGAAGAGCATGCCCGCGTGGGCAGTGACTTTGCCCGCATCATTGGGCAGCGCACCGACGTCACGCAGCGAGAGCTCGCCGTCGGCGTCATCGACGACGTAGGCGTGTGGCACGGTTCGCCCGAACAGGTCGTCCTCGAAACCGCGCCACAGCGGCGCGGGATCGAGGCCGTCGTCACCCGGAAGGGACGCTTCCGGCCGCGCCGACGGGACGTCGACGGTGCGCGCAGACTCCTCGTCGAGATCCACATACGCGGCAGGCAGCAGCGTGTCGCCCCGGGCCGGCTCGGCGTCCGGCATGATCGCGTGGCCGCCCTCGGACCACTGCACCTTCGCGATCGTCGGAAACCCGACCGGCGACGAGTACGTAAGCCGCACGCCACGAGGCGACGGAATGCGCGAGATCGCGCCGTCGGTAGGTGCCACGAGCTCGACCACGCCCCCCGGCGTGACGGTGTAGCTATGTCCCGTCCCGAACGGATCGACACCGGACTCAGCGTTCGGAATCGATTTCGGCCGGGCTAGTTCAGCTGACCACATCTCGTCCAAGGCGGGTAGGGCGTAGCTCGTGACGTTGACCCGCACGTAATCGGTGTCGCCGATCTCTCGCTCGCTCGCTGCCGCCGTCGCGCCGTCGTCCACGACAAGACGATCACCCACGACGGCCACCATGCTGCCAGGCCGCACGCTGAGCCCGCCGACCGATTCTCCCGACATCGCATCCAGGACACGAATTTTCACGTCGGCCGCAGATTTCTCCGCCGCTGGAACCCGCAGCCCGACGTAGTCGACCCCCCGGGAGGCGTCGTGCGGCTGCAGGCGCGGTCCACGGAAGTCCGCCGCCTCGGACCAACGCACCTCACCGGTCCGGGCGTCCCATCCTTCGAGCCTCCCGTCGCCCTCCATGATCAGCAGGTCGCCGCTGGCCGCGACCATGCCGATCCTCGCCCCCGCAGGCGACGTCCAGAGGTCGTCGCCGCTGTGCATGTCGTACGCGCGATACTCCCACGCATGTCCCGGGTCGGTCGTGGCCCACACCACCAGCACCCCCGAGGCTCGGTGCACCCTGGCGGCCAAGCCGTCCTCGGCTTCGACCTCGCGGGACCACACGACGTCGCCGCTGGCCGCCGTACGCGCCCGGATGTGGACGACGTCGCCCCTTCCGGGCGGGACGCCTTCACGAGGGTCGACGGAGGCGGTGACCACGAGATCGCTGGACGATGTCAGCGGCCACTCACCTGCCACGGACCACTCGACCGGCACGGTGCGCTCGAGGTACGGCAGCACGAATGGGGCACCCACGACAGCCACGCCGATCACGGCCGCGCCGACTGTGACCCATCTCCGCGTACGCCAAGTGCGCGTCAACCCGATGAGAGCCAGCCCGAACAGGGCCGCACCGACGACCCACGGCACCACACCCCACGTCAGCCAGAGGCCCAACGCGCAGATCGCCGCCCCTACGACAGCCAGGACCAGCCCGCGGACGTAGGCACGGCCGGTCTCTGCATCGTCCGGCAGCGCTCTGGGTCGGCTCGAGCGCGGCTCCGGCGGGAGATTATGAAAGTGCATGGCGCCACAAGGTACCGGCGCCCTGTGGCATCAGGGCGCTGACGACCCGTCAGGGCAAGGTTGCCCTGACGGCTCTCAAGATCGACGGCGCACATCCCTGCTGACATCTCGAAGGCCCTGCCGGCATCACCGACAGGGCCTCTGGAATGCAACGATATTGGTCGGGGTGACAGGATTTGAACCTGCGACCTCTTCGTCCCGAACGAAGCGCGCTACCAAGCTGCGCCACACCCCGCGAATCGCCGAGTCAGCATATCTGAGCCCGCCGCCGGAAGAGAAATCGGTTCAGTACGTGGTCATCCTTCGGCCACGAGCGTCAGCAACGTCGCCTCGGGCGGGCAGGCGAACCGCACCGGAGCGTAGGGCGATGTGCCCAGGCCGGCCGAGACGTGCATCCAGGCGGCCTCCGGGCCGCCGATCGCCGGGTGCCGGGACAGGCCCTTGGCGCGGCGCGGTTCGAGGTCACAGTTCGTGACCACGGCACCTACTCCGGGGATGCACAACTGGCCGCCATGCGTGTGCCCAGCCAGCAGCAGTCGGTAGCCGTCGTTCCGGAAAGCGTCGAGGACCCGCAGGTACGGCGCGTGCATCACGCCGATCGTCACGTCGGCATCGTGATCGGCAGGCCCGGCAACCTCGGCGAGCCGATCGCGGTTCAGATGCGGATCGTCCACGCCGGCGAAGCTCAACCGCCGCGCGTCGACGTCCAGTGTTGCGCGGGTGTTGCTCAGGTCGAGCCACCCCGCGGCCACGAGTTCGCTGCGCAGGTCTTTCCACGGCAAGTCGATGGCATCGGCCTGATCGCGCTGGTTGTCGCGACGGATCCAGTCGAGCGGAAGCAGGTAGCGGGCTGGGTTCTTCGGCCGCGGCGCGAAGTAGTCGTTCGATCCGAAGACGAACACCCCTGGCCGGTCCAGCAGCGGCTCCATGGCCTCGACCGCGGTCGGCACCGCGTCGACATGGGCCATGTTGTCCCCGGTGTTCACAACGACGTCGGGCTCCAGCGCCGCCAACCCGCGGACCCATTCGACCTTGCGTCGTTGACCTGGCGTGATGTGCAGATCGGAGAGATGCAGGATACGTAGCGGCCGACTACCTCGGGGCAGGACCGGCACATCGAAGCGACGGAGCCGATACGACCGCACCTCGTACCCCGCCGAGTAGGCGAGACCGGCCGCAGCGGTCCCTACTACGCCGAGAGCGATCCGTTTTGCGAGCACCATCCCAGGTTCCCACACGCGGCAGCCGCTCGGTGTCTGAACGCAGAGCTACGCTCCTCACCATGGACGACGCAGTACGCCTCAGCAGCGCCCGCGGCAAGGCACTGCTGGCGGCCACGGCACTCGGCTCCGGGATGGCCTTTCTCGACGGCACCGTCGTCAACGTCGCTCTTCCCACCATCGGCCGTGAACTCGACGCCGACCTCGCGGCCTTGCAGTGGACCGTCAACGCCTACACGCTCACCCTCGCCGCGCTGATTCTGCTCGGCGGCGCGCTCGGCGACCGTGTCGGCCGCCGCCGCATCTTCACCCTCGGCGTCGTCTGGTTCACCGCGGCGTCGGTGATGTGCGCCTTGGCGCCAGTGGTCGAAGTGCTCATCGCCGCGCGGGCACTACAAGGCGTCGGCGGAGCGCTGCTCACACCGGGCGCACTGGCCATCCTGCAGACGACGATGCATCCGGACGATCGAGCGCGTTCCATCGGCGCCTGGGCCGGGCTGACCGGCGTCTCCGGCATCATCGGCCCGCTGCTGGGAGGCTGGCTGCTCGAGTTCGATTGGCGCTGGGTGTTCGGCATCAACGTTCCCCTGGCCGCGGTCACGGTGTGGCTGATCCAGACCAACGCGCCCGAGAGCCGCGACGAGGACAACGTCGGCCAGTTCGACGGACCGGGTGCCGCATTCGGTGCGCTTGCTCTCGGAGCAAGCACGTATGCCCTGATCAACTGGCCCGCGACGGGCGCAACGACCACTGTCGTAGGCGCAGCCGTGCTCTCGGTCGCCGCTGGCGTGGCCTTCATCCTCCGCGAGCAGCGAGCCCCCAATCCAATGGTGCCGCTGACGTTGTTCTCCGACCGCACCTTCAGCGTCATCAACATCATGACGTTCGTGGTGTACGGAGGGCTCTCCGGCGTCATGTTCTTCCTCGTCATGCAGCTGCAGGTCTCGCTGGAGTGGAGCCCGCTGGCCGCCGGCATCGCCACCCTGCCCATCACGCTGCTCATGCTCTTCTTCTCCGGCCGCTCAGCTGACCTCAGCACCCGCTTCGGTGTGCGTGCTCCGCTGGTGGTCGGGTCCCTGTGCGGTGCCGCAGGGGTCGGCCTGTTGGCCACGATCGACGCCGGCGACGGGTACGTCTCGGCGGTGTTGCCCGGTGTCGTGCTCCTGGGGATCGGCCTGACGACGTTGGTTCCGACGTTGACGGCGACGGTCATGGCGGCGGCCCCACAGCAACTGGCCGGTATCGCCAGCGGCGTGAACAACGGCGTGTCTCGTGCCGCAGGCCTGATCGCGGTGGCGGCGCTTCCGGCGCTGACCGGGCTGGCGGGTGAAAGCTACGCCGATCCCGAGGCGCTGACGGCCGCTTACCGGGGCGCGATGATCATCTGCGCAGTCCTGCTGGCCGGGGGTGCACTGTCTGCGCTAGCCATCCGGGCTGTGGTAGCCGAGCCCGAGATCGCCGAACCGGCGCCTGCCGTTTTGGACGAGTCGAGTCCCGCCGCGATCGATGAAACCTCGACGTCGGCGCCCTGTCCCGCGCCCGGCATGCCGCCGTCGTACGGCCGCTGATTCGCCCGCGGCCGACCGTGGTCGACCGCGCACTGATCTCCTCATTTCGACCGAAACCTTGACACTGCATTCGGTTGCAAGCCAAGCTTGTGACGTCGGCCACTCCGGGAGAGGTCGAAGTCTCCCAGACGACTGACATGTGGTGGGAGGTGTTGTCACCGC
>NZ_DAHVSH010000109.1:0-4002 GCF_027324685.1 Haloactinopolyspora sp. | reverse complement strand
GACGAGGAGGAGGCGGCCGACGCTGCGCTGGCGGTGGCCAACGAGATGACCCGGCTGCTGGCGTTGCCGTCGCCGGAGCCGTCGCTGACCGTCGACGCGGCGTTGCGTCCCGAGGGACGACAAGGACCGTTGGTCCGGACCTTGGCGTCGTATGCCGCCTATTACGAGCGATGGAGCGAGGTCTGGGAACGTCAGGCACTGCTGCGGGCCGCGCCGTGTTGCGGAGACGCAGAACTGCAGCGGCGGTTCGCGGCGCTGATCGACCCGCTGCGCTGGCCGACCGGCGGTCTCACGCAGGACCAGGTGCGAGAGGTCCGTCGCATCAAGGCGCGAGTGGAGTCTGAGCGACTACCGCGTGGAGCCGACCCGTCGACGCACCTCAAACTGGGCCCGGGCGGGCTCACCGACGTGGAGTGGTGCGCGCAGTTGCTGCAGCTGCGCCATGCCTCGGCGGTGCCGTCGTTGCGCACCACGTCGACGGTCGAAGCCCTCGACGCCGCGGTCGACGCGGGGTTGCTGCGCGCAGCGGACCGCCGGGTCCTCGTCACCGCGTGGCGGAGGGCTTCGGCGGTGCGAAACGCCATCGTCCTCGTCACCGGCCGGCCGTCGGACATGATCCCGAAGGATCCGCAGACGCTGGCCTCGGTGTCGCAGCTGCTGGGATACGGGGTGGGGGAGACGACGATCTTTCTCGACGACCACCACCGCGCCACCCGGCAGGCTCGCGCCGTCTTCGAGCGGGTGTTCTACGACGATCCGGGGTGATGGTGCCGGCCCGCCGACCGTTCGACGGTGCTGGACGCCAGTTCGGCGATCAAAGCGCTCCCCCGGCTGGTGGTCTCGGGCACACCAGTAGGAGGATGGTGCTCCGGTACGTCTCGACAGCCAACCGTCGCCGACTACTCGGAGGTCAGCACCATGGCGATCGAACCCTCGCGTTCGGACCGTTTCTCGTTCGGATTGTGGACCGTCGGCTGGAGAGCGCAGGACCCGTTCGGGGACGCGACCCGGCCGGCTCTGGATCCGGTCGAATCAGTCCGGCGGCTGTCAGAGCTGGGGGCGTACGGCGTGACGTTCCACGATGACGACCTGGTCCCGTTCGGCTCGAGCGACGCCGAACGCGACCGACAGATCGACCGCTTCACCGAGGCGCTACGCGAGACAGGCCTGGTGGTGCCGATGGTCACCACCAACCTGTTCACCCACCCGGTGTTCAAGGACGGGGGCCTGACCAGCAACGACCGCGATGTGCGCCGCTTCGCCCTGCGAAAAGTCCTGCGCAACGTCGATCTGGCCGCACAGCTGGGCGCGTCGACGTATGTCATGTGGGGCGGACGGGAAGGTTCGGAATCCGATGCCGCCAAGGACGTGGTGGCAGCGCTGGAGCGTTACCGCGAAGGCGTGGACCTCATCGCGCAATACATCGTCGACAACGACTATGGGTTGCGTCTGGCCCTGGAGCCGAAGCCGAACGAGCCGCGCGGCGACATTCTGCTGCCGACCGTCGGGCATGCGCTGGCCTTCATCTCCTCGCTGGAGCACGCCGACATGGTCGGGCTCAACCCGGAGGTCGGCCACGAGCAGATGGCCGGGCTGAACTTCGTGCACGGCATCGCGCAAGCGCTGTGGCAGGGCAAGTTGTTCCACATCGACCTCAACGGCCAGCGTGGCGTGAAATACGACCAGGACCTGGTCTTCGGTCACGGCGACCTGCTCAATGCGTTCTTCCTGGTCGACCTGCTCGAGCACGGCCCGGTGGGCGGAGGGCCGCGGTACGACGGACCACGTCACTTCGACTACAAGCCGTTGCGCACCGAGGACATCGACGGCGTGTGGGACTCCGCGGCGGCGAACATGAAGACGTACCTGCTGCTGAAGGAACGCGCCGCGGCGTTTCGCGCCGACCCCGAGGTCGCCGAGGCGATGGCGGCCGCCAAGGTGCGCGACATGGCTCAGCCGACCCTGGCACCGGGGGAGAGCTACAAGGAACTGTTGGCCGACCGATCCGCGTTCGAGGACTTCGACGCCGACGCAGCGGGGGCGCAGGGCTACGGCGTCGTGCGCCTCAACCAGCTTGCGGTGGAGCACGTCCTGGGCGCGCGGTGATGCGGCAGCAGCGATTCACGACCAGATGAGCCGCTAACGCGATGCCATACTGATCGCATGTGGCGCATCATCGTGTTCCTGCTCGTGGCCTGGCTGGTGATCTCGGTCATCGGCCTGGTGATCAAGGGCTTGTTCTGGCTGTTCATCATCGGCGCCGTGCTGTTCCTGGCGACGTCGGCGATGGGATGGGTCAAGCGGAACACCTGACGTGCCGGCGTCGTCCGCGGACACGACGTCCGTGGGCGGCGCCGGGGCGGTCTCGGCGGCTGCCTTGCAGGCGCGCGCGTACTCGGTGGGGGTCGTGCCGACCAGCGCGCTGAAGTCGCGGGACAGATGAGCCTGGTCGAAGAACCCGAGTTCGAGCGCCAGCGCAGACAGGTCGACGACATCACCGCGGGCCAGCAAGTCGGCGACGTCCTGCAGGCGGTAGCGGCGGATCACCCACTTCGGGCCGACGCCGACGTAGCGGTGGAACAGACGTTGCAGGGTGCGAACCGACAGGCCGAATCGAGCGCCGACGTGGTGGACGTGGGTGATGGAACGGTCTTCCAACATGGTGGCGACGATGTCGGTGACGAGCCCGAGCGGCTCCTCCGGTGCCGGAAGCCGGGCGCGAACGAAGGACTCGAGGAGCTGGCGGCGCTGATGGTCCGAGGCTGCCGCCACCACGGATTCAGCCAGCTGATCAGCCTCGGGACCGACGAACTCGGACAGCGGCACGGCACGGTCGGTGAGCGCAGTCACCGAGGCTCCGGCGAACCCGTGGAACCCGCCGGGGCGGAACTTGACGCCGAAGGCCCAGCCGGAGTCGCGGAGGACCTGGGTGGACGTCGTGGTGAACACGCCGTGAACGTGCGCGGCGGAGTCGGAGGTCACGGTGATGTTGACGCAGGGGTGGGGGATGTTTCGCGCCGTGTACGGGGCGCGGCCGCGCAGGTCCCAATGCACCGACCAACACCGCTCGACCTGCCGGGACAACCTCGCGTGCACCGGGTAGCGGCGCAGATCGACCACGGCCGCGAACTCCTGCGGGCGCAGGACGGCGTGCGTGCTGGTGGTCGCGCGAACGGTCATGGTGGTGTTTCTACAGCATCACACCGACAAGACCGCCGCAACTACTACTGCCTGGGCGAGGGCGTGGGCTCAGGCGGGCGCGTTGGTCGCCTGCCGGCGCATCGGCGGCGGCTCGGTGCCGAAAACCCAGGGTGCCAGGACGACTTCGCGGCCGTCCGGGTCGAGGACGGTGACGGCACCATTGAGCGACCAGTACCGGTTCTGGTCGACCGCCTGGTAGCCGTGCTCGGCGAGCCGGTCGGCCACGACGTCGCGTTCTGGTGCGCCTGGGAAGTACAGCACCAGTTGATCGTGCCGGTCGACGGTCACCTGCTCGCGGGCCGGGATGAGCTCGAACGTCGCCGAGGCGCCCTGCAGCGCGAAGATCGCGCACCCGTGCCCGTCAACCCCGGTTTCGGCGTAGTGCACCAGCGGCAACCTCACCACGTCCCGGTAGAACTCGACGGCTTGCTCGTACTGGTTCGACCGGCGGGCGACTCGGACGGCTCCGAACGGCACGGCGTAGGGGTCGGCGGGTTGCTCGCTCATGATTACCTCTATCGTTTCGTGCTGGTCAGGGTGGCGAAAGGCCGTGTTGCACGGCAGTCTGGTACCTGAAGTGGGGTTGAGGTCAATTCGGGTGACGGATAGGGATGTGTCGAGACACAGAGAGCCGTGTCAGCACCACTCGAGGTTTCGATGTCGCCAGGTCTTGTCCACTGCCCGACCCTGAAGGGCCGGGTCCACCAGCCGAGTCACCAGATCACGCGCTAGGTCTATTGAGTGGTATCCCGCGCAATAGGGAACTGACCTGCTGAGCTTGGCGTAGCCGACTCCCCATGT